>JANMLJ010000583.1:0-3926 GCA_031372465.1 Chitinophagaceae bacterium
ACACCAGGATTACCTGTTTACACAATTGGCAGTCCCATATTTGAAACCACAATTATCAATTTGCCAAACAATAAGAAGTTTACGTTAATTGCCAAAGGCTCAAGCAAAGAAAACAAGTATATTCAAAAAGCTTTTTTTAACGGGAAAGAAATTTACACACCATTTTTTACGCATAAGAATTTAATGGCAGGTGGAACGCTTGAGTTGGTAATGACGAGTATTCCGAATAAAGAATGGGGGAAAGATGCACTTCCTCCAATAAAGTAAATGATTTATAAAAAAAGTCTGAAATACACGTAAACATTTAAAATAAAAAAATGCAACATTTAAAACAAATTACACTTAGTCTGTTGCTAATTGTTAGTCTGATTTCATCCAACGCACAAAATCCGAAGGTCGAAAAAAACGGAATGGTTAGGAGCAGGCATTCGAATATTTCGAAATATCCTTCGTATACTGGTTTAGTAATGGCTGGTTACCAGGGCTGGTTTCGTGCACCAAAAGATGGAGTAATGTATCCTGATGAAAATAAGATCCGTATTGATATGTGGCCGGAAGTGACAGAATATGAAAACACTTATCCTACCGGGTTAAAGCTTTCCGATGGTAACATCGCCAGGTTCTTTAGTTCCGATGATAAGAGTACGGTTGATCTTCACTTTAAGTGGATGAAGCAGTATGGAGTAGATGGTGTGTTCATGCAACGGTTTTTCAATGCAACCAAACCGGAAGCCCGCTACAGTGGTGCTACTAACGTTTTGCGCAATGCTTTACTGGCTGCTTCAAAATACGAACGAGCCATTGGTGTTATGTACGATCTCTCCGGACTGAAAGGAGCTGGGCAGGATTGCTCCTTGTTAATTGATGATTGGAAATACCTGGTAGATTCATTGCGTGTTACCAATCAAACCGGAAATCAAACCTATGTTTACCACAATGGGAAACCGCTGGTAACCATTTGGGGAATTGGTTTTCCTGACCGTCCTTATAATATCCGCAATATAGGTATTGCACGGTTTATTGACTTTCTGAAGAATGATCCTGACTATGGCGGTTGTGCGGTAATGTTAGGTGTCCCTACTTTCTGGCGTGATCTTACTGCTGATTGTAATCCCGATCCGTATTTGCATGAATTAATTAAACAGGCAGATATTGTATTGCCCTGGACTGTTCAACGATTTTCACCACTACTACACAATGATATGGATCGCTACCGTGATGTAATGCTGGCAGATATTAAATGGTGCAAAGAGAACGGCGTGGATTATGTTCCCTGCATTTGCCCCGGATTTAGCTGGCACAATCTTAGCCGATCCGAATTTCCGGATGATATAAAACCAGTAGGTTCAATTCCCCGGCAGGGGGGAAGGTTTTATTGGCAGCAAATTTCAACAGCTATTAATGCCGGAGCAACAATGCTCTATATCGCGATGTTTGACGAAGTAAATGAAGGAACTGCCATTTTCAAATGCAGCGATAATCCACCCGTCAGTAATATTGCCAAATTCATTAATATGGATGGTTTGCCGAGTGATCATTATTTATGGCTCACTGGCGAAGCAGGGAAAATGCTGAGGAAAGAAAAGCTGTTAAGTTTGACAATTCCAAAACACTAATTTCAATTGTAAATTGTTTAAATTGAAAGTAAACAACTAGTAATGAACATATTTAAACTTATATATTCCATCTGCATTCTTTCTTGCCTTTTATGTATATCATTTATAAGTATAGGTCAATCAAAACGGGATAAAAAACTCAATGTTGTTATCATACTAACCGATGATATGGGATATGGAGATATTTCATGCTATAATAATAAACAGATCAGCACACCAAATATCGACCAGTTGGCTAAAGAAGGTGTACGGTTTACTGATTTTTATGTTCCTACACCATATTGTGCACCTTCCAGAGCCACATTATTGACCGGTCGCTTCCCGCTTCGACATGAGATGGTTCAAAATCCAGCTCCCGATGCAGGTATAAACGATATTGGATTGAATGCAAGTGAGGTAACCATGGGTGAATTATTTCAGGACGCAGGCTATCGAACTAAAGCTATTGGAAAATGGCATTTGGGACATAAGCCTGAATATTTTCCTGTAAAGCATGGATTCGATGAATACTATGGCATTCTTTATTCAAATGATATGCGTCCTGTTCAAATAGTGGAAAATATGGATACAGTCGAGTATCCCGTTGATCAACGTTTGCTTACACAAAAATATACAAAGCAGGCTTTGGATTTTATTCAACGGAATCAAGACAGGCCATTTTTTCTTTATCTAGCACATGCTATGCCGCATAAACCTTTAGCTGCATCTGCAAATTTCTTTAAAGACGGAAGTTCGCAAGAGCTATATGAAAGTGTTATCAGAGAATTAGATTGGTCTACCGGTGAAGTGATCAATAAACTAAAGGAGTTGAATATACTGGAGAATACTATTATCATTTTTATGTCTGATAATGGACCCTGGTACGGAGGCAACACCGGGGGACTCAAGGGCATGAAAGCCACTAACTGGGAAGGTGGAACCCGTGTTCCTTTCATCATCAGATATCCGCAACAGTTTCCGCAGGGAAAAACAAGTAATACGCCTTGCTGGTCGCCCGATATTCTACCGACAATAATGAAATTGGCCGGTATCAAAACAGATCCTGCAATAATGTTGGATGGACAAGATATCTCAGGTATAATTAAAGGAAAATCAAAAAAGCACCCGCCAGTTTTTACCATGAGAGATACCACCATACGAACAATCCGTGACGGAAAATGGAAACTCTTTCTTTCTAAACCGGATTTTTATAAGGAAACAGACCTGAAAAATTGGACAGATAAAAGAGGGCCGGATGGAGCAACTATTCTTGCACCATTTCAACAAGCCACCCCCGCTGATTATCCAGGGATAAAACCTGTAAGGATGGCTGGAGACATGTTGTTGTTTGATCTTGAAAAAGATCCTAAAGAAAGTATTGATTTGTCACAAAAATATCCGCAGATTAAAGCGACGCTTATTCGAAAATATCATGAATTTTTGAATTCTTTTAATAAACAAATACATTAGAAACATTAGGTGTTTCAGTTAAATGGATCTATCAATTTTGAATAATCTTAACTAAGCGACAATACTATTTAAATACAAACAGAATGAGTATAAAATCAGGTTTTTGTAAAGCGATTGTTCTTACTATTTTTTTATTTTCAGTAACTAGCCTTCATGCAAAAGTGAAGTTGCCTTCTATACTTGGCGACAATATGGTGTTGCAGCAAAAAACTGCTGCTAAATTATGGGGTTGGGCTAAAGAAAATGTAAAAATTAAGATAACAACTTCATGGGATAAGAAAACATATGCAACAACATCTGATAATAAGGGTAGTTGGTTACTGTCGGTGAATACACCCGGTGCCGGAGGACCTTTTCAAATAGCAATTTCTGATGGCGAAGTACTAACATTGAATAATATTTTAATTGGAGAAGTTTGGTTTTGCTCCGGTCAGTCAAATATGGAAATGCCGATGCAGGGTTTTCCCCGTCAACCAATTGTGGGTGGCAATAATGTGATCGTGAAAGCTAAACCGAACATACCTATACGTATGTTCACTACAGATTCCAAAGATGGTAACTGGGTAAGACAATTTGATAAGAAGCCTCAAACAGATTGTAAGGGACAGTGGCTGGAAAATTCTTCAGAAAATGTTGCAAATATTAGTGCTGCCGCATATTATTTTGCCAGGTATTTGCAGGATGTATTGGATATTCCTGTTGGTATAATCGTTTCATCCTGGGGTGGATCGATTGTTGAATCCTGGATGAGCAGGGAAGCTATTGCACCTTTTAAGGAAATAAATATTTCGATCCTGGATGATACTACAACGATAAATAGACCAGCTGCCACACCTTGTGTTTTATACAATGCGAAAATTG
>JANMLJ010000593.1:0-7243 GCA_031372465.1 Chitinophagaceae bacterium
AAATTTTCAGCAGGATGGAAAAAATGGGATGATATGACTATGGATTTTCTGAAACCCATGGGACAGGAAATTATTGCCAGTATTAAACCTTTCGGAAATGAATTAGTACTTGACATTGCAGCAGGTACCGGGGAACCCGGTCTTACCATTGCCAGTATGATTCCTGGAGGAAAAGTTACCATTACTGATCTTTCTGAAGATATGCTGGCAATTGCAAAAGAAAATGCTGAAAGACGGGGCATCTTTAATGTAGAAACAATGGCCTGTGATGTTTGCGAACTGCCTTTTGCTGATAATAGTTTTGATGCCATCAGCTGTCGTTTTGGGTTTATGTTTTTCCCAGATATGCAATTAGCCGCTAATGAAATGCTGAGAGTATTAAAACCCGGCGGAAGATTAGCCACTTCTGTATGGAATGTTCCGGAAAAAAATTTTTGGGTAACAGCCATGATGGGAACAATTAATAAAAATATAGAACTGCCTCCGCCAGTACCCGGTGCGCCGGGAATGTTCCGCTGTGCAAAGCCAGGTTTGATGAAAGATGTTTTCGAAAATGCTGGTTTTAAAATTATTACTGAAAAAGAAGTGGCCTCCAGGCTCAATTGCGGCACTGTGGATATGTATTGGAACATGATGACAGAAATAGGCGCACCGATTGTAGCCGCTCTTAGCAAGGCAGATGATGCGTTGCGGCAAAAAATTAAGATGGAAGTATTTGAATTGGTTGGGCAGCATTATCCCGGACATGTAGCCATTGATGCAGGTGCGATAGTAATACGTGCAGAAAAATAATTTGCTGAAAAAAGAGAATCCGATTTGAACATATTTCAATAAAAACCGGGCTATGGGTTAAAAATTTCAGATGACACAAAGTAAATAATCGTTGAAACTTGTATCTTCATTCAATGACGATTTCTATTGCCAGCAAAGAAGATATTCAGGTATTAGTAGCATTAATCAATAGCGCGTATCGTGGTGATGCATCAAAAAAAGGATGGACTACGGAAGCAAATTTACTTAAAGGAGACCTTCGAACAGATATTTCCACACTAACAGGTTTGATAGAAAATCCACAGTCCGTTATTTTAAAATACACAACTGCAGAAAATGTTATTGCCGGTTCAGTATACCTGGAAATACAGGAGAAAGGATTATACCTTGGTATGCTGACGGTCTCCCCCCAGTTGCAGGCGGCTGGCATTGGCCGTCAATTACTGGTAGCAGCGGAAGAATATGCCAAAGAAAAAGAATGCCCCTGCATCTTTATGAGTGTTATCTCTGTTCGTCATGAACTAATTGCCTGGTATGAAAGACATGGATATAAAAATTCTGGTGAAACAAAACCTTTTCCTGACGACGACCGGTTTGGTATCCCCACTCAATTTCTGGAGTTTATCATTATGGAAAAAATAATGTAAGTAGTTTACTTTCCTTTTTTATATAAGCGGTGATTCCGTTTGGAAAATCTATTTTAATTTAACTGCATCAATTAAATAGCTATGAGAAAGTTAATCTGCATTTTCCTGCTTTGCCTTGTTGTTAAATTATCTGCGGCCCAGGAAGGAAAAGAAAAAGTGGAACGGGCCTGCCTGGATTATTTGGAAGGATTTTATGAAGGCGATACTGCGAAATTGATCAGAAGCCTGAAACCAACGCTGTACAAATTTGGTTATTGGAAAAATAAAACGACCAGCAACTATGATCCTGATGAACACATGACTTTTACTGAAGCATTGAATTTTGCCAAAAGAGTGATGGAGAAAAAAAGTTTTCCTAAACCCGGCGCTCCTAAAAAAGTAGAAGTTCTTGACATTATGAATACTATTGCCTCAGCAAAAGTTACGGCCTGGTGGGGCACTGATTATATTTTACTGTCAAAACAGGATGGACAATGGATGATAGAACAAGTACTGTGGGAAGGGCCATTACAGAAATAAATTCACCAAATTTTTAACTATATGCGCACTAATTTTTTTGCAGGATCCGCAATTCTATTGGTTTTCCTGAATAGCTCCTGCCACCATGATACCATAAAAAGTAAGGACAAAGCGAAAAAGGAAATTGCACAAGCGGAAAGAGATTTTGAAAAAATGGCTGCCGAAAAAGGGATCGCTGAAGCATTTGGATATTTTGCCGATACGAACGCTGTAATAAAAACAGCCAACGATTCGCTGATCAGGGGAAAAGAAGGTATCAGAAATTTTTTTACTACGGATAACTTTAAAAACGCTGCTGTAAAATGGTCTCCAGACTTTATAGATGCTGCGTCTTCCGGAGATATGGGATATACATATGGAAAATACACCTGGCAATCAAAAGATAGTACAGGCAAGATCACTGAATCCAGCGGTTTATTTCATACAGTTTGGAAGAAACAAAAAGATGGTGGGTGGAAATTTGTCTGGGATTAATTAGTTGATGACAACTCTACCTAAAGAAATCATATTCTATCCGTAACATTGCACCATGTTACAGCAAATAGCACCATACTTTGGATACCTGGCATCCCTATTACTCGCCCTCGGTTTACTGGTCAACAATGACCTGAAATTCAGGTGGCTGAATACCGGAGGAAATATTGCCTTTATCTTGTATGGTGTTGTTCTCGGAGCTGCTCCTATAATACTTACCAATAGCCTGCTCTTAGCAATCAATCTTTTCTATCTCTATAAAATTTATAACAGGAAAGAGCATTTTGAATTGATTGAATTCAGCAACGGGGGTATTATGATTGACCGGTTTTTATCATTCTATCAGGATGATATTGCCGCTCATTTCCCTGAATTTAAAAGAGAACTGTTAGAAGGAAACCTGAATTTTGTCGTATTAAGAGACCTGGTTATAGCCAATGTGTTCAGTACTAATCCGGATAAAAACGGCACAGGTGTAGTCATCCTAAATTACACAGTAGCCAAATACAGGGACTATAAAGTAGGCCGGTTTATTTTTGACACAGAAAAGAAATTCCTGCTTTCAAAAGGTATTAAAAATGTTCAGTACAATGCGGTGGCCAACACCCGTCATGAAAAGTTTCTGAAAGTAATTGGTTTCAGAAAAATAACTAACGAGGGAAAATCAATTTTTACAAAGAACCTGGAAGACTAGATAAATTAAAGACATTATTTATTTGCTTTCTTCCTTCTCTCTTCCACTTTCATATTATGCCGGATCACATCCCAGTATTCCTTGCCATATTCAACCAGTATTTCTGCTCCAGCAGGTATATCCCTCTTTGATTCAATAAATACTTTTAGTCCTTCTTCTACATACGTTGCATTGTTGGTAATCCCTTTTATACGTTTCAGCCCCCGGGCATCATTGGCATACCGCGCCTTGGCTGTTTTATGCTTACTGGCATTAATTACATGATGGCGCTTTACATAATAGATATACATATTATTACCATCATCATCATCCACCTCTTTCCAGGTAGTCACCTCCCCTATATATTCAATTATCCGGCTGCCCTTTGGAATTAACTCTTTTGCAAATAACCCTTTGCCTGCTCCTGGAAGAATGGATACCTTTACTTCCAGTTTCTTTTCAAATAATGCCATACTTTGCTGATAATTTTTATAATAAGAAAGGCGCAAAGATAATGGGTGTGGTGCTTCGTAAGTACAGCCACACAAAATTATTAGTATGACTATTTTTAAGCTCTTAGCAGTTATTTTTGTACTATTTCAAGTTTTATAGTAAAGAGTGTATATGAAACGGATTATTCTGATTTTATTCTTGCTGCCAGTCACCTGTTTTTCTCAAAATTTTATTGGAAAAAGCAAAACACAGGTTAAAAAAAATCTACAGCGTCAGATCATTAAAAACGATAGCCTTACCATTACACTTACCGACAACGACTCTCTGATTATTTACTCTGTAAAAGCAGGCAAGGTTTTTCCTGCCGATTTTATATATGGATTTGATAAGTCCGGAAAATGCCGGTTAGAAAAAATTACCTTAACCTGCGATTCTTGTTATAAAATATTTTTACAAGCTGTACTTGCTCAGAAAAAATATGGCTGGAAAAAAATAAATGGAAACCAATATATATCAAAATATTCTTCCCGTATGATGATTGAATTGCCTGCAGAAAATAAGGAGCTGTTTTATACAATACTCAAAACAACATGGACCAAAAAACTTTATTCGCTGTTAACCGATAAATAAATAACCTAACCGGAAGATTTACCAAATTACTAAACAATCAGCATAGATGAAACTGATAGCCAACGAACTTGAATCCTTTATTGAACAACATACAGCTTCAATTCTGCAAATACCGGAGGAAAAATTTTTGCATAAGCTAACCTCGGCCAAATGGAGCAAAAAAGAAATCATTGGCCATCTTATTGATTCAGCGCATAGCAATATCCGGCGATTTGTAATAGCACAATACGAGGATAATCCAACTATTGTTTATAACCAGGAAAAATGGGTGGCTATCAGCAACTATCAGCATTGGAACAGTAATCAACTTATCAATCTATGGTATCTGCTGAATAAACAGGTAGTTGAAATTCTAAAAAACACTTCTGCTGATATGTCGGGGCGAACCTGCTTCACCAATGAATTACAAACAGTGCACTGGCTGGCGGCTGATTATATCAAACACCTTCGCCACCATATTCACCAGGTGCTTGATTTGAGCCCTTTTGCTTACCCGTAGATCTTACTTTTCCAGCAATCCATCAGCTCTCCATTTTTTAAAAGCTGTAATGGTACTGTCATTGAGCTTAGCTGTTTTTTTAAATGGCATAAATCCTCTTTCACCCGGATTTAATTGAATTCGGCGGATAATTTCATCAATATCAGTTTTTACATTTGCGAAATTATCGTAGGGTTTTTTATTGCCTCCTTTGGCAGGAACATGACAGGGTACACAGTTTTTCATTATCAGCATTGACATATCAGTAGAATAAGTCGACTTGGGAATTGCTGCAATTTTTTTGGAAGAACTGCAATTAGATAGAACAAATGTTGCCATTACAATTCCGGTAAGTACTAATAATTTTTTCATGTTGTTTAAATTTGGATGTGGAAAATAGGTAAAAAAAAGATAATATAAAAAAAGAAATTAATTAACTTCTTTCTTTTCAATGGAGCATAGTTGAAAAGATGTAACGCATTTTTCCGGCTAACAGTTGCTTTTACGCTTAAGTTGTCAAAGTCAGGGAAAAAAGAAAGATTGTAAAAGGTAACTTTGCCAAAGCTTTATGCTCACAGCCACTGCAAAAACATATCGTAATGCTTATTCTGGTTTATCAAAACAAACCTGGCTGCTATCGTTGATTATGCTTATCAACCGTAGCGGAACGATGGTTATACCATTTATGACACTATATCTCACCAGCGCTGAAATGGGTTATTCGGTAGGCGAAGCAGGTATAGTATTTGGATTATTTGGTGCTGGAGCATTTTGCGGAGCATGGTTGGGAGGCAGACTAACAGATAAAATAGGGTTTTACCCGGTGCAGCTCTTTACGTTGACCGTTGGCGGCATTTTATTTATGATACTGGGGCAAATGAAAACCTATCCGCTTATTTGCACATTTACCTTCCTGCTCAGTTTTTTTAATGAAGCATTTCGTCCTGCAAATTCAACGGCCATTGCTTTTTACAGCAAAGAAGAAAACAGAACCCGTTCCTATGCATTAAACAGACTGGCTATTAATCTTGGCTGGGCAGTAGGCAGCGGTATTGGTGGTTTTTTGGCGAATATTAATTATGAATTATTGTTTTGGGTAGATGGTTTTACCAATATTGGAGCCGCCATACTTCTGTGGTTATTATTAAAGCCAGTCAATTATAAACCACCCGAAAAAAGAAAATTGCATGATCCCATAATCAAATCCGCCTATAAAGATAAAACATACTTGTTTTTCGCATTGATCACTATGCTTTTTGCCTGTTGTTTCTTTCAGCTATTCAACAATCTACCTGTTTATTTTAGTAAAGAACTGAACTTCTCCAAACCTTTTATTGGAATATTAATGTCAGTCAATGGCATTATCATTGCACTGGTAGAAATGGTATTGATCTATAAGCTGGAAGGCAGAAGAAATAATATGATCTATATCAGTATTGGTGTATTTATCGTGGGCTTATCTTTTCTAATATTGAATATACCAGGAGCTTCTTTGGTGGTAGCAAGCAGTATGATTGTGCTGGTTACTTTTGGTGAAATACTTTCTATGCCTTTTATGAATAGTTATTGGATTGCCCGTACCCAACCTTCTAACCGGGGACAGTATGCTGCATTATATACTATGGCATGGTCTGCTGCTCAAACCCTGGGGCCAATGGGCGGAGCCCAAATAGCTGAACATGCCGGGTTTAATATATTGTGGTGGACGGTTGGGGGATTATCTATTATTGCCTCATTTTGTTTCTGGAAATTATACAGGAACAGCTGATAAAAAAACTGGTTAAAATAAATTCTTCTTCTGTTAAGACCTTAACTTGTATGAAAAAAATAAAATTCGCAACAATATTTATTATGCTGATTGGTCAATCCTGCAACCAAAAAGAAATATTGACAAAGGAAGAAGTAATAGCTGCCGTTCAACGTTTTGATAATGGCTGGAAATTAAAAAATGCAAAAAGAGTTGACTCAATCATATCAGCATCCTATATCTATTTCACGCAATCTGGTGGAATATTTGACAGGAATAATGTAGTACACACTGCGGGTTCAACTGACTACTTATTAGATTCCGTGCAACGACAGCAATTTGATATTAAGATTGAAGGAAATACTGCCGTAGTTAATACTGTCTGGATTGGCAAGGGTAGTTATATTAATTCTCCTTTTAATGATAGCCAGCGATGCAGCATTACGTTGATTAAAAACAAGGGAAAGGTGGAGATATTGTCAGAACATTGTACGCCGATTAAATAATTATTATTTTAAATAACCCGTTAACCATCGCATGATATTTAAAGCAAACTTATTATCTGGGAGTACTCATTCCCTTCAGAATCCAATCTGGCTGCCCAACTACTCTCCAGGATGATACCTTCTCTCTGCATTTTTCTCTACATCTGGTTTATAAAAAAATACATCTTTGAATTTACCATCAATGAATAGCTGCGCCTGGTCCTTAAAATGCTTTGAACGGGGATCAAAAGATTGGCCGCCTGCCACAATTGATTTAGCTCTGACCTTTTCGCCAAATTCTACTACTGCAGTAAAACTGTTGCCAGCTACACCATATTGCTTTTTCGTATCCTGCCAAATCGTTTC
>JANMLJ010000633.1:0-9660 GCA_031372465.1 Chitinophagaceae bacterium
GAATTTTAAAATCGTAAATATCTTGTTGCATTCACCCTTAGTTCAAATCTAAATTCGTCAAACTGTTTATCTGTTGTTGAAAGAATTGCAGGCGAACCGTTAAGCAAATGATGTGCATATTCCAAATGAAAATTTACCAATTTTTTTGTAAATGGTAAGTTGTAATTGATGCCTAATTTAATTGCTTGCTCTATTGCTGATGTTATGGGATTTGAAAGTTTTACTAAATCGTAACGAACAAAAGGAACAAAGCCGCCAAATTTTTTTTTGTCAAATACTTGAAATTGGAATTGTCCGTAACCACCTGCAACATTTAATTTTTCGGTTGAATACCTTGAGTAAATTGCTTCGTATTCAAAGGTGTAAAAATGTTTCCCTGCGGTGTTTGTATAATCTACATTATTTTCAAAAGTCAGTTTGCTGCCGGTTGCTGCTGTGCTTCCGATAGTTTTATTATTAATCCCTGATGCAAGTGCAAAATTTTTATTTGTTATGTTTCTTGTATGGTCAATTGCAAAACCAATATTTAGTTTTTGGCTGCTATTGGTTGTTGGTTGTAAAATTGATTGTGTGATTTTTACTGCAACTGCATTCCAAAACTGAAAACTTGGATTATCCTGATTAAGTGAACCTCTATTGTCTTGCAATGACGCTTGCAAAAATGTTTTTTTTAGTTGAGATTGAACCTGAAAGCCCCACTGTGTACCAAAACTATTTGTTGAGCCATGTTCTTCTAAAATTAAACTGCGGTTAATGGTTGGAAGATTACCTGACGACAAATTGTCTTCCCGTGAAAGAATGGAAGTGTTTTCGCCAAACAGTATTCTGAATTTGTTTGCATCTTTTGCATTTTGAAAAGTGATGTATAAATTTTCCCAGATTTTGAAACGTTTGCTATCTTTAAAAAAGTTATTATCGGTAAAATCAATTTCATAAAAAATATTAGTCCGAAATTTATTTCCATTTATTTTAAAACGATAACTGGGCAATTGAAATTCCATTCCCTGCCTTACTCTACGCCATGCTGGCAACTCATTTGGTGAAAATAGCCGCTCAACAAAGCCCCATGTTGTCCATTGAAAATCGGCTTTTTTAAATTGAAGCCCTGCATCTGGGTTGTATTGAAATGCCTTGCTGCTGTCTTGTGCTGTTGCAGAAAAACAGTATAATATAATTGTAAACAAAAAAAACTTTTTCATTTTGATTTCTTTGTTTTAAGGTGATAATTGAAACGAAGAATACTTGCTACAACTAAAATAACAAGGCAGAGTTCTGACACTATTTTTTCTGCATCAAAAAAATCAACAGGTCTGTCTTTAAGTTGTGGGTCAAGTACAATACCGTGAACAATAAATAAAAGTGCTGTGCAATAAGAAATGAGATGTATATTTTTCCATGTGCGAAAACTCATTTTTTCCTTTACTACTTTTTGGGTGGTGATTAAAACCGTAATAATCGAAAACATTGAAAGGGTCCCTAATGCAACAAATAATTTTTGATGTGGTGCATTTATGGGAAAAATAATGTCAATGAATTTGAATTTTGTTGCCGTGTCAAAAAGTAAAAGTGTTGGATGTAGCAGCACTAAAAGCAAAGCAATGTAAGCTGTCCAATTGTGTAGGTCAGGGATACTGATTTGTTTGATACGGCCTGGTAACCGTTTCCAATAGTTATGCTTTTTGTAAGCAGTGCCAAGCATCATTCCCAAAAGGATATTGAAAGTGAGGACAACGGTTGCAATAAGAGCAATATAATTTGATAGTTGAAGAAATGGAAAACCTGTCATTTTGATTTTTTTTGTTTGAGTTAATGCAAATAGATAATACTCCGCTACGCAGAGTAAAAAAAATCTACTCAAAAAATCAAATCAATAAAGAGGAATGAAGCAGATAAATTTTGTCCGGTGGCGGAAAGAAAAAATTTTCGTAAAATGAACTGCTATTTAGTGAGAGAGCATCAGTAGAAAAACTGTTCTGGTTTGGAGTATTAAAAATGAGGTCGCTAAATGGAATACTTTGGGTTACAGAAAATTCAGCGTTATTGTTATTAGTCTGCTGAGTATAGCAATGGCTTTCACTTTTAAAATTAGTTTCCTTCTCCTTATCCGAAAACTCAAATACCGTGTTGGTATAGCAACAAGTTATAAGAAGTAGAAGAAATATTTTGAAGTGCCCTTTCATTGCTACAAATGTAATGAATGTTTGCCGTGTGTTGGCAATTGCAGGTTCTTTTGCAAGGTTGGCATCTGTGCGGTGGTTTTGTATGCCTGCCCTTATGCCTGACTTTCAGCTTTGGCTTGCTAGAGTGAGTCAAGTCACTTTATTTGATAAACTGCCAAACAAATGTTGCAAGTGTCGCACCTAAAACTGGTGCAGTTAAATAAACCCAAAGTGCCGCCATGTTACCTGATACAAATGCAGATGATAAACTTCTTACAGGGTTCATGTATGCTCCGCAAATTGATCCTGCAAACATGGCTTCCAAAAGTACAACGCCGCCAATGACAAATCACCAATAAATAATAGATGAGATGAAAATGTTTAAGGTACACATTATGCACAGACCGGAAAATCCAAGAAAATATTATGCAATAATATTTAATGGGTCAGTGACCTTGTAGTATTTTAATTTCACCATGTCAGCAGGCACCGGCAACGTATTCCAGTCGCTATGTATGGCTTAGGCTGCCCCCATAGCAGTAGCCTGTGCCACAGAAGCTGCATACACTTCCAGATTAGGAAAAGCTATAGCCAGTAGATGCATATAAACAGTATTATTACTAAAGCCTCCATCCACAAATATGCGGTTTACATCAGAGGACTGAGAGGTAACGAATGTCAATAACCCGTTAGTGGTAATTTCAGGGTAACCCTGTGTTTGAAAGATGAAGATTGAATTGGAGTACCCTGCTAACAGGGCAGGAATGTAAATGCAACCCCATTGTTATTTTAATTGTTCCTAAATGTTGCATTATGCAACATAACCTGCTATTTTTGCAAAAATGAAATTTTTCTTCTTTCTACTAAGTGGCTTTATGCTTTATATGCCCTGCCTTCCATGCGGCGACAGTAAGGACTGTAATGCAAAGTCAGAGGTAAAAATTTCAGCTACAGAAAATCACCAACAGCACAGCCATGACAAGGAATCCTGTACCCCTTTCTGTACCTGCTCCTGCTGTGCTGCTTCAGCTTTTTTTACACCCTTTTCAAAAGCACAGGTTACTCATGTTGCTTTTCAATCAAACAAATATTCCCTTTTCGATATAGCCTTTGATTCCGAAGTATTCTCTTCCATCTGGCAGCCGCCCCAATTATCTTAACTACTCTCTTGATTGAATTTACTGCATAGCCATCATGTATCGGCTTGTATTGCATTAATCATTCATTAACCATTTCAAAAAATGGTAACGACGAAAAAATCCAAAAAGGCAAAACAACCTTTATGGATCAGGATAATTAAAATCATTCTTATCGTCCTGTGCTGTATAATTCTTTTAGCCGCTTGTGCAGAAAGGATTATCCATTGCTACAGGCATATAGTCAAATAAAGTTCTAACATGCTTAATAAAATCATTCATTTCAGTATAAAAAATAAACTCATTATTGGGGTAATGACACTGGCTCTTATTGTATGGGGTTTATGGAGTGCCACCAAGCTACCCGTGGATGCATTGCCAGACGTAACCAATAACCAGGTACAGGTAATTACCCGTGCCCCAACACTGGCTGCACAAGAAGTAGAGCAATTTATTACTTACCCTGTTGAACGGTCATTGTCCAATATTCAGGGCATTGAAGAAATGCGTTCTTTCTCCCGTTTCGGATTAAGTGTAATCACTATTGTGTTTAAAGAAAACATAAACATCTATTTTGCCCGGCAGCTTATTACCGAAAAACTAAAAATCGCTGAAGGGGAAATACCTAAAGGAATGGGTACTCCTGAGATGGGGCCTGTAACTACCGGCCTTGGCGAAATCTATCAATATGTTATCCATCCCCAAAAAGGCAGCGAACAAAAATATTCTGCCATGGATTTACGCATCATGCAGGATTGGATAGTTGGCCGCCAGTTAACCGGTATTCCTGGTGTAGCAGAAGTAACTGGCTTTGGTGGTATCAGCAAGCAGTACGAAGTGGCATTAAACCCTGACAGGTTAAAAGCCATGAACGTAACTATACCAGAAGTTTTTAATGCCCTTGAAAAAAATAATGAAAATACCGGCGGTGCTTATATTGACAGAAAACCCAATGCCTACTTTATCCGTGGTGTGGGGTTGGTAAAATCTTTTGCGGATATAGAACAAATTGTTGTTAAGCTTCAAAATGGTATTCCAATATTGATACGGGATGTAGCCATCGTACAATTTGGTTCACCACCCAGATACGGAGCAATGACCTACAACGGTGAAAAAGAAGTGGTGGGTGGAATTGTACTGATGATGAAAGGGGCTAATAGTGCATCGGTTGTAGAACTGGTAAAAGAAAGAATGAAAACGGTAAAAAAATCACTGCCGGAAGACGTGGAGATAGAAGCATTTATTGACCGAACCAATCTTATTGACCGTGCAATCAATACAGTAAAGACAAACTTGATTGAGGGTGCATTAATCGTCATACTGATATTAGTGTTATTCTTAGGAAACTTTCGGGCAGGTTTAATCGTTGCATCTGCTATTCCATTGTCACTATTATTTGCATTAGCTCTGATGAATTTATTTGGCGTAAGTGCCAACCTGATGAGTTTGGGTGCAATAGATTTTGGATTGATAGTAGATGGAGCTGTAATTATTGTAGAAGCAACACTGCATTTTCTCGGAGCAAAAAATATTTTTCTCCCCCTTAAGGGGAGGCCGGGAGGGGGCTTAACCCAACTACAAATGGATGAAGCTGTGGAGAGCAGTGCAAAGAAGATGATGAGTTCAGCAGCATTCGGGCAAATCATTATCCTTATTGTGTATTTACCCATTCTTTCCTTACAGGGAGTAGAAGGAAAGATGTTCCGGCCAATGGCAGAAACGGTTGCCTTTGCCATATTGGGGGCATTACTGTTATCACTTACTTATATACCAATGATGAGTTCTTTGTTTCTTTCTAAAAACATGAAACGTAAAAGAACTTTTTCTGACAGGATGATGGATTTCTTTCAACGGATCTATGCGCCGCTTTTAAAAGGAGCTATAAAAATAAAATATGCAGTAGTAGGTATTGCAGTTGCCTTACTAATTGTGTCCATAATTATTTTTAAAAACATGGGGGGTGAGTTTATACCCACCTTAGAAGAGGGAGATTATGCCATTGAGTTTGTATTGCCGCAGGGTTCATCCTTATCACAAACAACTGAAACAGTGATGATGGCAGAAAAGATGTTACTTAAATTTCCAGAAGTAAAAATGGTAGTAGGTAAAACAGGGGCTGCTGATATTGCTACTGACCCAATGCCGCCAGAAGCATCTGATTTAATGGTGATACTGAAACCTAAAAAGGATTGGACAACTACCAAAGATTTTTATGCCTTGTCTGATATGATAAGGGATAAACTTTCTACCATTCCTGGGGTAATAGCCGAACCAAGCCAACCTATCCAAATGCGTTTTAATGAATTGATGACCGGTATCAGGCAGGATGTGGCGATAAAAATATTTGGTGAAAACTTAGATACATTGGTGACTTATGCTGATAAGGTGGCAAAAGTTATCGCTCCGATAGAGGGCATAACACAGCCACAAGTAGAACGGGTAGATGGCTTACCGCAAATTACCATTGAATACGACAGAGGCAAAATAGCAGGATACGGTTTGAATATTGAAGATATAAATCATGTTATCAGTACTGCATTTGCCGGACAAGAAGCCGGTGTCGTTTTTGAAAACGAAAGAAAATTTGACTTAGTTGTACGGTTAGACAGCAGTCATCGTTCTTCATTGGAGGATGTAAGTAATTTATATATACCAATGAGTGACGGCAACCAAATCCCTTTATCACAGGTTGCAACGATAGCTTTCAAAACCGGGCCTGCACAAATAAGCCGTGAAGCCGGTACGCGAAGAATATATGTAAGCTTTAATGTAAGTGGCCGTGATGTGGCCAGTGTAGTAAAAGAAGCACAGCAAAAATTAAATTCAACGATAAAACTCCCCCCCGGTTATTATTATACCTACGGGGGTACATTTGAAAACCTGCAAAAAGCATCTGCCAGGCTGATGATTGTTGTACCGCTGGCACTGTTGCTTATTTTCTTTATGCTATACCTCACTTTTCGTTCTATAAAAGATGCCTCTTTAATTTTTACGGCCATTCCTATGAGTGCTATTGGCGGTGTATTTGCATTACTGATAAGAGGGATGCCATTCAGTATTTCTGGCGGTGTTGGCTTCATTGCATTGTTTGGTGTGGCAGTACTAAATGGGATTGTATTAATCAGCACATTTAATCAATTAGAGAAGGACGGAATGAAAGACATTATGCACCGGGTACTGGAAGGAACAAAAATCCGGTTGCGGCCTGTGTTAATGACTGCCGCTGTTGCAGCATTAGGATTTATACCAATGGCTATGTCAAGTGGCGCAGGTGCAGAAGTACAAAAGCCTTTGGCAACAGTCGTTATTGGCGGATTGATAACGGCAACTTTCCTTACACTAATTGTACTTCCGTTGCTCTACATTATTTTTTCATCAAAAAGAAAATCTAAAAAGATGAACCCTGTAGCTATAATCATTACAGGTATTTTATTACTTACTTTAGCAAACGGTGTACAGGCACAGCAGCCGGTTGCCAAAAGAATGGCAGTCAGCGAAGTAATTACATTAGCAAAAAATAATTTACTGTATGATATAAATAATCAGCAGATAAATAAAGGTAAGGCTCAGATTACAACAGCTACCCCACTTCCCAAAACTGGTGTATTTGCCGAGAATGAAGATTTTCGCCCCAGCGATAATAAAGGCATTTTAAAAATTGGGCTATCACAAAGTATCGCATGGCCGGGATTGTACAAAGCACAAAAGAACCTGTATAGTGAACAATTGAAATACTACCAGGCCAATACATCAGCTATTGATATAGACATAAAAAAAGATGTGCGGACTATTTATTACCAGCTTTGGTATTTACAGGATAAACAACAATTGTATCACCGCTTGGACAGCATTTATAAATCACTGAGTACTGCCGCCATTTTAAAAGTAAAAACAGGCGACAGCCCCGGCCTCGACAGTATTGCCGCTAATGTACGAATGAGAGAACTACAGGCAATGCTGCAACAAATCGGTAATGATGTACAAATTCAGCAGCGGGTAATGATGCAGTTGCTTAACACAGAAGAATTGGTATTACCGCTGCTTCTGCCATTGGAAAAAATATCTATCCCTGCCTTAAACGACAGCCTTCATCCATTACTGGCATTGCAATCACAAAATATCAATATTGCCAATGCCGGGGTTGCAGTAATAAAAAATGAAAACAAACCGGAGTTTGCAGGTCGTTTTTTTTCTCAACGTTTGTGGGGAGCAAAAGACCCGTTCACAGGTTTTTCGGTATCAGCAGCTTTTCCTTTGTTTGGTGCAAGTGCTTATCGTAATAAAGTAAAAGTGGCACAGGCAGAAATGGCGGTTCAGCAAAAGCAATATGATTATAGTAAACAGATGCTGAATACACGGCAGATGCAAATGCAGCAAGAAGTAGAAAGAAACAAAACTATGTTAGCCTTTTACGAATCAACAGGATTGAAACAGGCAAATGAAATCATTAAAGCAGCAACACTTGCATACCGTGCCGGTGAAATAAGTTTTGCAGAACTGTCGCAATTTCTAACTCAGGCAATAGAAATTCAAAAGAGTTATTTAGAGAACATGAATATTTATAATCAATCTGTCATTCAATACAATTATTACATCAATCTATAAACTATAAAAGATGAAGAAGTTTTTAATAATAGTAATCATTTTCGCCAGCCTTGTTTCGGTTGTTTCCTGTGGAAGCAAGAGCAGCACTGCCGAATCCACTACTACCGAAGTTGCCAAAACAGAAGAAGGTCATACCGAGGAACAGGAGAACCCTAATATGGCTGTGCTTAGTGATGAACAGATAAAAAGTATCGGAATTGAATTAGGAACCATTGAAGAAAAACAATTAACGGCAGCACTCAAAACAAACGGTGTGCTGAAAGTGCCTAATCAAAACAAAGCCAGTGTAAACTCTATTTACAGTGGTGTTATAAAATCCTTATTGGTTCAGCCGGGTAATATTGTAAGAAAAGGCCAAACTATTGCTACAATTGCTAATCCTGAATTTATACAGGCACAAAGCCAATACCTGGGGGTTAATGCGAAAATTACATTTGCAGAACTGGAAGTAAAGAGACAAAAAGAATTAAATGAAGGCAACGCCGGGGCATTAAAAAATCTGCAATCGGCAGAAACAGAATTAAGAAGCCTACGAACACTTAAATCAACACTTGCCCAGCAAATACAGTTGATGGGGATTAACCCAGCACAGCTTTCCAATGGCAAATTAATTTCTGTGCTGGCTGTAACAAGCCCCATCAGCGGTGTAGTCAGTAATGTAAATGTAAAGATGGGCAGCTATGTGGATGTTACCACAGCTGTTGCCGAAATAGTGGATAACAGCCAGTTGCATCTTGACTTGTTTGTGTATGAAAAAGATTTGCCCAAATTAAAAAATAACCAAACTATTCACTTTACCATTACCAATAACCCCGGCAGGGAATATGATGCACAGATTTTTTCTTTGGGTTCATCTTTTGAAGGCGAAAGTAAAGCGGTAACCGTACATGCAATGGTTAAAGGAAATAAAACAGGTTTGATTGACGGAATGAATGTAACTGCAGTTGTCAGTTTAGACCAAACAACTGTACCGGCAGTAGCCAACGATGCTATTGTTAAGGTAGATGGACAAGACTACATTTTTATGCTCATAGAGACGGAAGAACATACAGATGGACAAGACAGTGTAAAACATGAAGCAAAAAAAGAAGGAAAGGGAATGACTTTTGAACGCATACCCATTGCTAAGGGCACAGCAGATGTTGGTTACACCGAAATTACATTAATTAAAGAAATTCCGAAAGGCTCAAAGATTGTGGTGAAAGGAGCATTCTTTGTATCAGCGAAAATGACCAATACAGAGGGACATGAAGATTAACAATAAAAAAACAAAGCAGTATGTATTTTTACATCCATAAATTAAACAAATATGAAAATAAACAGGCTCAATTGCTGGAAGTGTGTAGTAATGCTTGCCTCCATTTTAGGAATGATAAGTGCATTCCGGGCTTAATACTAAATACACAATTTTAAATAGAGGGTTGCAGATGGAAACGTCTGCAACCCTCTATTTATTATTTTGAAAATAATATTGACTTTTATGAAACTAGAAAATATCAAACATTTTATTGAAACTGAATTGGCTTTGTATTCTGCATCTTTTAAAAAAGGGAAATATAAGGTTGCCTTTAAACACCTGGAAAGAATACATATTGTTTCTCAACCTCATCCGGTCAGGCATACTCTTATACATTTAAGAATGTTAAGATTTGCACTCCTGCGATTTAAGCCCGTTGAGATTTTGGTTCAATTCATATATAGCCTGTTTAGTGCCAAGTTTTCACTTTTCAACATTTTTCCAAAGGGAAATACAGGCGGTG
>JANMLJ010000637.1:0-6578 GCA_031372465.1 Chitinophagaceae bacterium
TGACAGTTTCAGTTTTACAGAAACCTTTTCAAATACACTACGAAGATTCTGGTTACTTACGGCTACCTGGAATATCAGTAAAAATGGAAAGCCAGCTAAAGGATTTTTTTAAAATACATTATTATGAAAAAAGTATTTTATTTTCTATTTATATTAATTTCTGGCGACCTGAATGCACAACAGTTTATCAGCGCCGGTAAAATAGAATACGAGGTACGGGTAAATAACCACCGAATGTTTAACAGTGGTATTTTTGCCGAAATGTTTAAGGATAAGATGCCGAATTTTTCTACGTACTATTATAACCTTACATTCAACGACAATAAGGCCATCTACAAATTTGACCGCCTGAACGAAAAAGATAAAATGCCCTGGAATGATAATACCCGTGAAGAAAATATATGGTATAGCAACTATACAACAAATCAGTTTTCGAATTTAAAATTTGTTTTTGATGACACCTATCTTCTCTCCGACACATTAATGCATATCAACTGGAAAATAGTTCCTACTGAAACCCGTGAAATAGCAGGATTCAGTTGCCGCAAAGCGCAAGGTGTTATTTTTGACAGCGTCTATGTCTTTGCATTTTACACAGATGAAATAACCCCATCCGGAGGTCCGATGAGTATAAGTGGATTGCCGGGAATGATACTGGGACTAACCATTCCAAGAATGTATACCAGCTGGATTGCTACAAAACTGGAGGTCAATGGTATAAATACAACTACAATAATTCCACCTTCAAAAGGTAAAAAGAAAGATCCCGAGGAATTAAAATTAAGTATACAAAAAATTTCAAAAGACTGGGGCAACTGGGGGCAGCAATCGATCTGGAATATTTTTTTGTGAGTACTACAAATCTTTCTGACTATTTAATCAATTCAAACACTTCACTTTCTTTTGCATCTATTTCCAGGCCATTCAGTGGTTTAATTTTTCCGGTAATTACATTTCTCACCTGCGTAAATCCTTTTGTTCTTTCCGTAAACATTGACCAATCAGGCTTTGCATTCTTATCACTTGTATTGGTTATCACCATTACCGTTTGCTTTGTATCATACCGGAAATAAATATAGACTCCATCTTTAGGAATAAACTGCATCGTCTTTCCCGTTGTAATGGCAGAAGAACTTTTCCTGAAATTAGCCAGGGCACTAACATATTCAAATGATTCTTCCTGTTTATCGCTCCTCCCCTTTTTGATAAACCGGTTATCCTTTTCTTTATCATCTGTCCAGCCCCCGGGAAAATCTTCTCTGACAGTGGCATCGGTGTTTACTTTTTTATTCTTCATCAGCACTTCGGTGCCATAATAAATTTGAGGAATACCCCGCAACGTAAGTAACCAGTTAAAACCCATCTTCATTTTATTCCAGTCCTCATCAATTACGGAGAACACCCTGTCCATATCATGGTTGTCGAGAAAGATGCAGTTATTCATCGGATCTTTGTACAATACATCCTGTGACAACGCCGTATAAATTTTATTTACTCCTGTGAGCCAGTCAAATTTTTCATTCATACCTGCCAGCATTCCAAAACAAGCCTGGAAGTCCAGCATCCCTTTTGCATTATGTTTGAATGGGCTGGCAATATTATTTCTTGTAAAATAGGCATTCGCTACTGCACTGTTTACCCATGATTCGCCAAAGACAGTTATATGGGGAAATTCTGCTTCCAATGCGGCATTTACATTGTTCATAAACTGTTCATCACAATATTTATAGGTATCTACTCTCCATCCATCAATGCCAAATTCTTCAGTAGTCCAGACAGCATGTTGAATGAGGAAATTTGCAACAAAGGGATTACGTTGATTAAGGTCAGGCAGATGTGGTACAAACCAACCATCCAGCATTTGTGTTTTATCTGACTGGGAAGCATAAGGGTCATAAAAAACTTCTTCGCGGTGATTTGGTGCTTTATCACCCTGTGAAGTATTGAACCAGGATTTCATTGGAGGATCCAACACGAACCAATGATGATTACCCACATGGTTGTAAACGGCATCCTGTATCACTTTCATTCCCTTGTTATGAACATTATTGCAAAATTCTTTATACCCTTCATTGCCCCCAAAACGTTTGTCGATAGCATAATGGTCCGTAAACCAATAGCCATGATAGCCGGCTACCTTATTTCCCCACTCACTCATCAGGGGCATATCGTTTTCAATTACCGGTGTAAGCCATAAGGTTGTTACTCCCAATTGATTGAAATAATCAAGATGATTTTCAATTCCTTTGAAATCGCCACCATGACGGGAGAATTTATCTTTTCTGTCACTTGTTTTATCCCGGTAATCTGTAATCACATCATTGGCAGGATCTCCATTGGAAAATCTGTCGGGAATCAACAAGTAAATAAAGTCTTTGGCAGTTACACCCAGCACTCTTGATTTTCCATTCTGGCTGTT
The DNA here is from genome assembly GCA_031372465.1 of Chitinophagaceae bacterium. Taxonomy (GTDB): domain Bacteria; phylum Bacteroidota; class Bacteroidia; order Chitinophagales; family Chitinophagaceae; genus JJ008. The sequence continues at coordinate 2,420 of JANMLJ010000637.1, forward strand.
GCGGGGTTTTAATTCGTATTCAAAATTTTTATAGGACACTGCCTCTGGAGATTGCAGGTTATCAATCCTGAATTTTAATTTACCGGGTTTGGTGGCAGGGCTGATAATCAGATCTATAAAAATATAATTCGGGTTCTCAGCCTTTGATTGTTTGATGAGTTTTACACCCGGATAAGGAAGCATTGATATTTTTTCATTGGCCACTCTGTCCCGGTGTATCATCAGTTGGAGATTCGGATTTTTCATACCTACCCACCAATTGGTTGGATAAACATTTGGGGTATCAATGCTCCAGCACTTAACTGAAACAAATAGAAACAGTAACAGAACAAATCCTTTCATAAAAAAATCATTTATCTTTTATCCGTAATGTCAATAGTGCGGCAATGATCATTGAACAGCCTCCCACGACAATAGTCATTATCGCATTTCCGTTAAAAATATGTTTTGTAAAAACACCTAAAAGTGTTGCAGCCAATATCTGAGGAATTACAATAAAGAAATTGAAAATCCCCATATAAACGCCCATTTTATTAGCGGGAAGTACTTTTGTTAACATAGAATAAGGCATAGCCAGAATACTGCACCAGGCTATTCCAATTCCTGCCATACTGATGATCAGTAAGTTTTCATTTTTGAAAATGTAAAAGGAGATTAGCCCCAATCCTCCGGCTATCAATGCTATCATATGCGTAGTGGGTCTTGAAAATTTTTTCGCCAGCACCGGCAAAAGGAATGCAAACAAAGCGGCGAAGCCATTATACCAGGCAAACAATACGCCTACCCAGTTACCCATATCATTATAAGCAGTGGAGGTAGTGTCCGTAGTTCCGGAAAGATGTTGCGCCAATGCCGGTGTTGAATAAATCCACATAGCAAATAATGCAAACCAGGAAAAAAATTGAACTATTGCCAGTTTTTTCATGGTATCCGGCAGAAAATTCAAATCATCCATTACTTCCACAAACCCGTTTTTACTTTTTCTTTTCTGAAGATTCCCTGCAATCAACTGACATATTCCAAATGCTGCAATGCCGCCGGTTAAGACATACAATTCTTTTTCCAGTTTATTCTCTCCAGATGAATTGTATAAATAAAGACCAGCAGTTAACAATAGACCAATAACTGTCCAGATCATTCCTTTTTTAGTAAAAGTTGCTGCGGGTGTTTTAATAGTTATCTCTTTATCTGTTTCTTCAATTTCACCAAAAGATTTTAATTCATCCGGCGAATACTCCCGGGTAGTAAATACGGTGTAGGAAATGGCGGCGATATACACGATGGCACCTGCAATAAATGATATTTTAATGGAATCGGGTAATATTCCAGCGGCTGCTTCATTGGCAACACCAAGCTTAGTAAGCATAAATGGCAATACGGAAGAAATAACAGCTCCTATTCCGATAAAAAAACTTTGCATGGCAAAGCCGGTTGTCCGTTGTGAATCAGGAAGCATATCACCCACAAATGCTCTGAATGGTTCCATGGATACATTGATGGAAGCATCCAATAGCCAAAGCATAATAGCAGCCATCCATACTTCTGAAACGTTTGGAAAAACAAACAATGCCAAAGAAGCAAAAATTGCGCCCACCATAAAGAAAGGTCTTCGTCTTCCCCATCGTTTATGCCAGGTTTTATCACTCCAATGACCAATGATTGGTTGTATTATCAGCCCTGTGAGAGGAGCAGCAATCCATAGAATAGGAATGTTATCAATGGATGCTCCAAGCGTTTGAAATATCCTGCTGACATTTGCATTCTGAAGACCAAAAGCAAATTGAATTCCAAAGAATCCAACGCTCATATTAATAATCTGGGCAAGGCTTAATTTAGGCTTAGAGCCAGTAATTGTAGAAGACATAGCAATCGTTTTACCCCATCCCCTTAAGGGGTATTTTTATTTACAAAAGAAAAATTAACTTCACAAGGGTTGAAGTTTTCCAACTGGAAGATAAGAAGTTTTATGTAACAAGTACACATTTAAAGGGTGCATCCCAAATTTTCGCATTGATTATCCAGTGCCAAAGAGCAACATAAAATTTTTCTATGTGGATTCCTACTGTTTGCTTATGTGACTATGTGGTTCAATTTTCTGATTTTTAACCACATAGGAGGCCATAGATCACATAGATTAACACATAGAGAATAACCTGCTATTTAAAAGTTACATCGCAATCAAAAACTTTAAGAATTGCGACATCCGATAGCTATAGGATTTGGGATGCACACCATTTAAATAAAACCTTATTTTTTTAAAGGATACTAAATTCTATAGGCTTTAAAAGCCCCTCCAGTCCCGATAGTCCTGAGGTATCGAAGGGTCGGGTTTATCGAAGGAAGGGTTTGGGATTTAGATTACAAATCCATTAGGCATAATACAGCCTTTCTTCAATACCACTATTCCTTCTTTTACGGTGTACAGTGCGTGGTCTGTATTTTCTAAATGCGCGCCACCATTAATACGGACATCATCACCAATACGGCAGTTTTTATCAATTATGGCGTTTTTGATATAGCAACGACTGCCAATACCCATCAGCGGAATATTTTTTACTTTTGCAGAAGTAATTTCTTCCAATGTTTCGTAGGAATCATTACCCATAGTATAGGTGCTTACCAGTGTAGAGCCATGACCGATTCTGGAACGGATTCCGATAACACTATTCTCAATTCTGGACGCATTTATTATTGAACCTTCAGCGATCAATGTTTTTTCCAGAGTAGTGCCACTGATCTTTGCCGGTGGCAGCATCCTCGGGCGTGTATAAATGATTTGTTCATTATCAAAAAGATTAAAAGCTGGGATTTCCTTGGTGAGATCCAGGTTGGCTTCAAAAAAAGAATGAATATTTCCAATATCCGTCCAATAACCCTCGTATTGATAACTGGCAACTTTATATTTATTAATTGTTTGAGGAATGATCTCTTTTCCAAAATCAGTAGCCTCTTTAAATTCAGTCTGTAACAGATCGAACATCAGCTGGCGGTTGAAAATATATATACCCATAGAAGCCAGGTAATTTCTTCCTTCCGCTTTCATAATATCCCCTGTTTCACTCACCCATTCCGGCAACATTTCCTTTTTAGGTTTTTCAATAAATGAGTCAATCAATCCATTACTTGATTTTAAAATGCCAAACTCTGGTGCATCCCTATCATTTACCGGAATGGTGGCAACGGAAATATCAGCCCCTAATTTTTTATGATTGTCCAGCATTTCTGCAAAGTCCATCTGGTATAGCTGATCACCGGAAAGTATCAGCACATAATCACTTTCAAAAGGCTCAATATGACGAAGCCCCTGCCTTACTGCATCTGCGGTGCCCTGGTACCAGGTTGGATTATCCGGTGTTTGTTCTGCGGCCAGAATATCAACAAATGCTTTGCTGAATGCACTGAAGTGATAGGTATTCTTAATATGCCTGTTCAGCGATGCAGAATTGAACTGTGTCAATACAAACATTCTTCCTATTCCATTATTTAAACAATTGGAAATCGGAATATCTACTAACCTGTATTTACCTGCAATAGGCACAGCAGGTTTTGAACGGCTTGCTGTTAAAGGATATAACCTTGAACCCGCGCCACCACCGAGAATGATGGATAAAATTTCTTTTGTATGTGTGATTGTTCTGATTGCCATAAAATAAGATGATAGTTAACAGATGATAGATGATAATTCATTAAAGCATTACTAAATCCTGCTTTTTGTAGTTTTTACGCTTGCAATAAGCATTTTCAATAACTCGGTTGCGTCTTTTAGCATTGAGTCAAACATTTTTTTGTTCATATATTCCGTTGCATATAAAAGTTCAAGCCAATAGATGCACTCATTTGCTTCCTTCAAACTTATGCTAAGTTTATGAGAAAAATCTTTTCGGCTTTCGGCATGTTCCGCTTCCCGGATTAAAGCTCCAACCGATGTACCAGAACGGAGTAATTGGTTGGAAAGTTCATATTCTGAATGTTGTTTTTTTAAGAACTTATACAGTTTAATAATTCGAACAGCAAAATCAAAACTTTTAATTTTTAAAATACTATTGTGGCTCATGATATTTAAATTTTAATAAATAATCCTACATGCAAAAGCCTTTCTTTCTTGAAACCACTATCATCTATCAACTATCCACTATCATCTATCCACTATCATCTATCC
>JANMLJ010000646.1:0-5302 GCA_031372465.1 Chitinophagaceae bacterium
GAACTGCTTAAACAAAATGGCTATGCAACGGGTTATGTTGGCAAATGGAACCTTACCTCTTCGCCGGATGTATTTCCGGATATGCAGGGGTTTGATTACAGTTATTATTTTGACGGTGCACTTAGCCGTTATGTTGATGACCCGGTTGATACTAACCTTTACATCAATATGCATTTACCCTGGGCATTTTCTGAAATTCCAGCCTGGGCGCCAAGACATGGATCTACAGCAATAAAAGAGGGGAGAGCCATCGTAAACGATTCCGGCTATCTTACGTTTTCACTGGCCGGTAAGGGTATTGATTTTATTGAAAAGAATAAAACAAAACCATTCTTTCTAACACTTTCTTTTAATGCACCACATGACCCTTTCCAGGTTCCAAAAAAATATTTTGATCGCATACAGAACGAAAAAGATTCAGTACGCCGTGTTTACTGTGGTATGATCGAAGCACTGGATGATGCCGTTGGCAGCGTACTAAAAAAACTGAAGCAGGAAGGATTGATTGATAATTGTCTTATTTTATTTATAAGTGATAACGGTGGCGCCACTTATACCCGTGCCACCAGTAATGCGCCTTTGCGGGGTGGGAAAGCTACCCATTTTGATGGAGGCATTGCTGTTCCTTTTTTTATGCAATATCCTAAAGGATTGAATGCACGTCAATCGTATAATAAGCCGGTTTCATCAATGGATATATACCAAACTATTGCAGCTGTAAGCGAAGCAACAATTGCTACTGACCGTATTTATGATGGTGTCAATCTGCTGCCTTATCTATCCAATGACTCGTTATTGCCACACCAGGATTTTTTCTGGCGAAATGGCTATTCAAAAGCCTATCGCAGGGGCGACTGGAAACTATATGTGAATGAAAAAAATAAAATTACTTTCTTGTTTAATATGTCAGAAGACCGGGAAGAAAAGAACGACTTGTCTGCCAGCCGACCCGATAAATTAAAGGAATTACAGGATGCTTTAAAAGATTGGGAAAAGAAAAATACCGTACCGCCATTATGGCCCAGCGCTGCGGATCTGCTGATAGAAGTAAAGGGGAAATGGTATCGGTTTCCGAGTTGAATTGTCGTGTTATTCCTTACTCCGTGGTTGGTGTATGTCATCACCAGCCATGGAGTGTTTATTATACGGAACACAAACAGTGGAATGAAATGGAACACCGGTAAGTAATAAGAAATCTATTTAATAAATTTACTTTTTGGGTTTCTGCTGGTGTGAAATACGGCGAATACAACTACTTCCGTTTTGATAATCTCATATACAAGTACAAATGGAAATCTTTTTAATGCAACCTGACGGAAGTTCTTTTTTACCTTACCGAAATACTGAGGATGTGCTTCCAATTTAAAATAAACACCATCCAATTCATCCAGGAATTCTTCACCTAATCCTGGCTTTTGAGTTTCGTACCAGTCATAAGCATCCTTTGTCATCAGGATAGCTCGGGGTTTTATTATCAGGGAGTACATTAAAGCTTTCTTTTACCCCTTATGATGTTTTTGGCTTCCGGCCAGCTGTAAGATTTACTTTTGCCGTTTATGTGTTTTTCCTTTTCTGCATCAAGGATTTTCAACTGTGCAGGAGACAAGCTGAATTTTGTTTTTTTACTAATGTCATCTTCCACCAGCATATACAATCCCTTCACCTTTTTATCATCAGCATTGGCTATATAGGTCATTAGTTTTTTACGGATAGCTGTTGTTGTCATAGTATTCAGCGTTTATACAAATTTACTCTTTTTGGGGTAAAGCTGCAATGCCAATAAAACTGGTAGTCAATGCAGCCCCGTCAGCGGTTGAAAACCCTGACGGCGGCAGTGTATGGAAGAAAAAATTTTCTTTAATTTCTTATAGTGCCGTTGCTGGTGGTAGAGAGCTTGTCGAGCTATGCCCGGCTGCTATGCCTGCACACAGCACACAGCACACAGCAACGGCGTGATGCTTTCATTGGGAAGACCAACAGCGGCAAAAAAACTGGTATACATCTCCGGATGTTGCTACGGCCTTATTTTGCAATTGAAGGGTTTCAGGTAATAACTCATCTTTGGTTTCGGGTACATTCACACCAATGTTCCATCCACCAGCGCCGGGTGGACCATAACTCATAACTAAATCACCACCGGCATTTACCAATGCATGATTAACCTGTTGGGTATTTAAAAAATCAATTATTTTTTGTGCAATCCATCCTTTTGCAATTCCTCCAAGGTCAAGTTGCATACCTGGTATTGAAAAAGATACTTTTTTATTACCCGTATCAATTATCACTTTATTAAAACCGGTTACCCCCAGTATGGATTTCACCGTCGCTCTGTCAGGAAACTGTTTTGTCTTTCTTGCTTTGCGCCACAATTTCACCAGTGGCCCAATGGTAATATCAAAGGTTCCGGCACTTTTATCAAAAGCGTTTTTTGACAACAGTATTATTTCATATAAAGCTGGCGAAACTTTTACTGCCCGGGCATCCACCAGGACAGATGCATTTAATTTACCTAACTCACTGCTATCGGTATAGTCACTAAAAATAAGATTGAAAGAATCTACCAATTTAAAACTTTGCTTTGCAAGATAAGTGGCCTGCAGGCTGTCATTCGAATACAAGACAATGGTAAAGGGAGAACCCATCTTGGGTTCAGTAAATGAAAATCTTTTTTCTTGTGCTGTTCCGGAAATAATGGTTCCGGCCAAAAAAACAACCAAATATATTCGTATAAACAATATTTACTTTTTTTAAACTTATTGTTGGTAAATTTAAGGCACAAATAATTTAAACGATGCAACGAAGGAAATTTATGCAACAATCGCTTTTAGCGGGTGCTGCATTATTAACATCAGCCAAAGTAGCTTTTGCAAAAGAAAATAGTGAAAATAAAATAGCCGATGAAAAAGTCTTTCATCTTAATTATGCCATTCATAATGGCATGTTTAAAAATCATGCAGGTGATGATTTTATTGAGCAGATAAAATTTGCACACAGTGCAGGTTTTCGTAGCATAGAAGATAATGGAATGATGGCGAGGCCTGCCGATCAACAGAAAAAAATAGGTGAGACGTTGGCGAAACTGGGAATGAATATGGGTGTTTTTGTTATTACGTCCGATAGCTGGCATTGGAAAACTTCACTTACTACAGGAAAGCAGGAATGGATAGACAAGATGGCTAAAGATTGCAACGAAGCAGTGGAAGTTGCCAAACGTTGTAATGCCAGGTGGATGACGGTTGTACCGGGCAATTACGAACGCAGCTTGTCGCTTGATTTTCAAACAGCCAATGTGATAAAAGCTCTTCGGATAGCTTCAGATATATTGGCGCCGCATGGTTTGGCGATGGTGCTGGAAGCATTGAGCGATAATCCCGATTTGTTTCTGCGCCATACCGATCAAACAGCCATGATTTGCAAAGCCGTAAACAGCCCTGCCTGTAAATTTTTATTTGACATGTACCATATGCAGCGCAATGAAGGGGATATTATTAATAATTTAAATAAGACATGGGACGAAATAGGTTACCTGCAAATTGGTGACAACCCCGGCAGAAAGGAGCCAGGTACCGGCGAAATGAATTATAAAAATATTTTTAAGCATATTTATGATAAAGGCTACAAGGGTATTTTAGGAATGGAACATGGTAATGCAAAGCCGGGCAAAGAAGGAGAACTGGCATTAATAAAGGCTTACCGTGATTCGGATGATTTCCTGTAGTGGGTGGATGATAATCAGTTTTACAAAAAACTACCTGGCACTTGTCATAAAAGCCAGGAAATTTTAATATAGCATCTTTAGGGAAAGAACCATTACGTTTGATTATAGAATATGTAAATCAGGATAATTTTTTACGCCATGGTTGGTGTTTGTAATGGGCTTGTCGAAGTATCACCAACCATTGATTTGTAGTGAACTTCGAATACAAAAGCAGAGCCTTATAATTCATGTGGTTGGAGGAGATACTTCGATAAACTCAGTACACCAACCACGGCGTGTTGTTTTTTGCGGAACACCTGCCGGGGCAGAAAAGAATTTTGATAGGGTTTCCCTATAGTACTGTTGCTGGTGTCTTAGAACGGCTGAATATCCGCACACAACACCAGCAACGGCGTGATGCTTTCTTTGAGAACACCAACAGCGGCGAAAGGAAACTCCCTTTTCGTATTTACTTTGGAACCATGGGCCAGGTAGAAAAAATATGAAATTTAAAAGGGAAATTCGTTTGCCATTGTATTGTCCTTGTCACGACTATTGCCTTCATTATTCCATATTTGCAAACAGGGACAATATTCTTTAAAAATGCAGTCGGGGGCATAACCGGTGCAGAAATCGAAGCTCATATGTCCGCTGTTTACAATTTCTGTTTTCGAGTCCAGGGTCTCCATGGTCATTTTATAAGCAATTGTCAAAGGCAGCCTTTCAGGCAAATCAATATTGAGGTTCCAGGAAAACATCATTTGATTGAATGCTTCAAGAATCCGTTTCATCTCTTCATCGGTCAATTGTTCTGGTGGAGGAAAATTGATTGATTCCAATCCGCAATAATACCCGAAATTATGTGCAGGTTCTTCACCTTCCATCCAGCGTTCCACTTCTTCAAAATGTTCTTCTATGGTTTGGGGTGGCCCCGGTTCAGGAGTATCCTTACGGTGGGCGGCGGCGATGTCGGCGAGGAGATGCGGGAGATAGGGGTGCATGTGGTTGCTGTTGATTATTTTTTTCTCCCTGGAGTCTCACTGCAGAGTCCCGATAGCCATCGGGATGTATAGCGGACTCCTAAGGAGCATAACATGAAGTTACAGATTTTGGCTTTCGTTCATTGTTGCCCAGAGCCGATAGTCCTGAGGTATCGAAAGATCGGCCTGGAAAAAAACGAACCATAACCATTCATCTATTTTTTTTGAAACACTACAGACATCGGGGAAGAAAACACCAACCACGGCGTATTAAAGGCGTGTTACTTTTTTCGGAACACCAATAGGGGCCAAAATGGAAATTGAATTGAGGACACTCAACTGGTGCGATATTATTGAAAAGAATTTTGATAGGATTTCCCTATAGTACTGTTGCAGGAGGTAGAGAGTTTGTCGAGCTATGCCCGGCTTCAAGACTCACTCGCAACACACAGCAACAGCGTAATCCTTTTTTGGGAACAGCAAAAGTGGCGGAAATTAGAAATCATGTTGCAGGAATTCATGGTTGAACACATGGTTATTATTCAGCAAAAAATTTCCGGATATCAGAAGCCAGTTTAATCATATCCGATTCGTGGAGGTACATCATATGACCAGCTTCGTAATA
>JANMLJ010000658.1:0-1750 GCA_031372465.1 Chitinophagaceae bacterium
TATTACCGGTTTAATTCTTTTGCCGATTTTCAGAATGGTGTTAAACCAACCGATTTTGCCTATACTTATTCTCTGAAGAAAGATTATTCCCAGGCTTTCCCACAATTTAAGTTTGGGCAGTTTTCCGCTTTTATACAAGACGAGATATCTGTTTCCAAAAATTTAAAAATCACCTTGGGTTTAAGAGCTGACCAGGCTACCTATCCTGATGTAGCAGAAGTAAAAGAAAACCCATTGGTTTCCTCATTGGCATTTGCCGATGGTATTAAAGTTAACACGGGTACGCTTCCAAAAACAAAAATTTTATTTTCACCACGTATTGGATTTAACCTTGATTTAAATGGTGACCGTTCTGTACAGATACGGGGTGGTACTGGTATTTTCACCGGCAGGGTTCCTTATGTATGGATCGTAGGCCAGGCAGGAAATAGTGGCATGTTACAAATAACACAATCCTATAATGGCCAAGCTTCTACATTTGGTCCATTTAATCCAGGTGTTGGATTTTACAGACCAACAACACCTCCGGCTGCTGGTACTACCATGCCAACTACTGTTACTGTTTTTGATCAGGATTTCAAAATGCCTCAAACCTGGAAAACAAGTCTTGCTGTTGATGTAAAACTACCCGGTGGCATCATTGCTACTATTGAAGGAATTTATAACAGAGATTATAATGTTATCTATTCCAGGAATGTTAATCTGACTGCTCCATCAAACTTAAATATAGCGGGCTATCCTGATAACAGGATGATCTATGAAAATGCCAATGGTGCAAAATATATCAATAAATTAATTGGTGCAGGCCCTGGTATCCTGGTGCCAAGTGCAGCCGGTACTACTGCTTTACAGGTAATTGTAACAGGTAATGAGAAAAGGGGACATTATGCTTCTTTAACTACAAAGTTTGAAAAAATATTCAAGAAAGGATTTGCCGCAACAATTGCTTATACCAAATCTTTCCAGAATGTACTCTATGATGGTTCCGGTGATCAGCCTTTTAATACCTGGAGCTTGATTCCAACAGTAAATGGTGCAAATACACCCAACCTTTCTCATGCTCAATTTACGGTACCTGACAGGGTAATAGGTACACTCTCTTATCGAAAAGAATACGTTAAGCATTTTGCTACTTCTATCTCTTTAGTGTACCAGGGTTCTATAGACGGAAGATTTTCTTATGTATATGGTGCAGACTTTAACCGGGATGGTGTAAATGGTAATGACCTTATTTATATTCCAAAAGATGCCAGGAATCCTACCGAGATCACATTTATACCAACAGCCGCTATTAACGGTGTAGTTTATTCAGCCGCACAGCAAGCCCAGTTGTTTGAAGATTATATCAAACAGGATAAATACCTTAGTAAACACAGAGGTCAATATGCAGAAAGAAATGGTGCTCAAATTCCATGGAAAAATCAGCTGGATGTTAAAATTTTGCAGGATGTTTTTACTAATATCGGTAAGAATAAAAATACTTTCCAGATCAGCCTTGATATTTTCAATGCAGGCAACCTGATAAACCCAAGCTGGGGCAAGCAAAAAATTATCAATGCCAGTTCAATACTTGTACCACAGAATCCAACAACACTTGTTGCCGGCGGAACGGTTGTGCCAACGTTTAGATTACAAACAGTACAGGGCCAGATTGCCACAAGGACTTTCAGGGATAACTTAGGTATCGCTTCTACTTATTATATGCAGTTTGGTATCAGGTATTTGTTTAACTAATAGTTGATATACTCTT
>JANMLJ010000682.1:0-44198 GCA_031372465.1 Chitinophagaceae bacterium
TATATATATGCCCTATACCATTACTGATGTTTTGGGGGCCACTTCAACATCAATTTTACATATTGATGTGTTGCAAGACTTGAATGGCCCTGCCAATGATCCACCGATTGCTGGTGATGATTTTATTTATACTGCATTTAATACACCGGCTACTGGTAATTTTATCAGTAATGATGGCGAACCCAATAATGAACCCGTTTCAATATTTGGAACACAGATTGTTCCTGGTGGTTTAAAGACGCCAATTGGTTCGCCTCTAAGTTCACAAAAAGGAGGTACTGTTCAATTTTATAAAGATGGTACGTATCTGTTTACAGCATTGCCAGGATTTACAGGACCGGACTATGTAAATTACACCATATGTGATGTTACAGCCGTTGCTCCATCGTCATTATGTGCTACAGCACAGATACATTTCCTGGTGGGAGTGCCATTGTCAACATTACCGGCAAATGGCCTCAAAGCTACTGCAACGCTACAGGCTACTATTGCCACCATTAAATGGGAAACAGAAAGTGAACAGAATACAGCGTATTTCGATGTTGAAAGAAGTCTTGATAATACTGTTTTCACTTCAACAGGTAGTAGAATTAATGCGGCTGGAAACAGTACCACCAAAAAAGGATACCTGCTCGATGATAATATTGCAGGTCTCACACAGTATTCTGTAATTTACTATCGCGTAAAACTGATAGATGTTGATGGTAATAGTAAGTATAGTAATACGGTGTTGGTTAAGAACCAGAAATTTGTTGAGATAACGGGATGGCCAAATCCATTCAAATCTTATGTCTCCATTAATGTAACAGTTAGCCAGCCTACCTTATTAACAATACGTTTAACAGATATAGGCGGAAGAACCATCAAAACTAAACAACAGGAAGCGGCCAAAGGCACAACACAGTTTACTATTACAGAACTTGATAACCTGGCCAATGGAGTATACCTGCTTGATATAACAGATACAATATTGGGAAATAAGAAAGTATTAAAATTTATTAAAGAAAGATAAGAGTAACATCATACAATAGAAAAAGGCCGTTCGGATTTTCCCGGGCGGCCTTTTTTATAAATGGATGATCAGTTTTTAACCGAATCTTTTTTTTGTTTCCTTTTAAACTTAATTTTACAAAATATTAAAAGTTATATTATCAAAGTGAAATAATAATTAGTCTTATGTATTCTTTGCGCAGCCTTTTCTTTGCGTTCTTTGCGTGAAATGTATTGGGCTGTTTAATATATCATAGTGGTATAAAATAAAATTTTAGTATGGGAGTCTGGAAACAAATATCTGAATACCTTTTCCTTCGTAAAAAAGATCCGAACCGGCCAAAAGATAAATGGATAGGTTATATGCATGGCATCAACCGGATCAGCATTTTTGTTTTTCTTCTTTGCCTGATTATCCTCGCCTTTAAGTTGTTGAGCTGAGAAAATTAGTAATAGAGACAGCCGCTTTAGTGGACGCATTTCCACCTTTGCCTAACAACTCTTTTAATGAATGGTAATCCTTCATTATTTGCTCTTTTCGTTCATTATTATGCAGTAATTCTTCCAATTCTTTTTGCAGATTTTCTGGGGTAAGATTGTGCTGTATCAGCTCCTTCACCACAGGTTTATCCATGATCAGGTTTACCAGCGAAATATATTTCACGCTCACCAAACGCCTGCCTATCTGGTAGCTAAGCCAGGAACCTTTGTAACAAACAACTTCCGGCACCCCAAATAAAGCCGTTTCTAAAGTTGCGGTACCCGATGTTACCAATGCAGCTTTTGATTGCATCAGTAACTCATAGGTTTTATTATTTACATAAGATACATTGGCGTACGGTTGCAATAATTTGTCATAAAAACTTTCCTCCAATCCCGGTGCTTTGGCAACGATGAACTGATAAGCCGGAAATGATTTACTTATTTCCAGCATTACCGGAAGTTTTTTCAGTATCTCCTGCTTACGGCTTCCTGGAAGTAAAGCAACGATCGGTCTATCAGAAAACTTCCGACTCCAAACTCCTGACTCCTGACTCCCGACTCCCGACTCCTGACTCGTAACTCCCGACTCCCGACTCCTAACTCCCAACTCCTGACTCTTAACTCCCTCCTTCGCTAAGGCTACGGAGGGCAGGCCCGACTCCCGATTCTTCTCTATCACTTCAACTAACGGATGACCCACATATTCTACTTCCCAGTTCCATTTATTTTTATAATACTCTTTTTCAAATGGAAGAATAACCAGCATTTTATCAATACACTGTTTCATTGTCTTTACCCGGTTGGCTTTCCAGGCCCAAACCTGTGGTGAGATATAATAAATTATTTTTATTCCCTCTGTTTTTGCCCATTTAGCAATCCGGAGGTTGAATCCCGGATAATCAATCAGGATAAGTGCCTCAGGTTTTTGTTCCAGTATATCTTGCTTACAAAATTTAAGGTTACGAAAAATAGTTCGGAGATTCATCAGTACTTCCGCAAAGCCCATGAAAGCAAGTTCGCTGTAATGTTTTACCAATTCGCCTCCTGCATCCTGCATTTTATCGCCTCCCCAGCAACGAAAAGTTGCACCGGTATCCAGCTTTTTTAATTCTTTAATCAGATTAGACCCATGTAAATCTCCCGAGGCTTCACCGGCTATGACATAGTATTTCATAATAAACAGGGAATAATGAGTGGGGAGTTAGCAGTATGGCAAAATAAATTTTTTCTGACCGCCTTTTTTTTTACAGCACTTAATTTATAATTATCAGTTTGAGTAGTATTGTCTTTTTTCAATATTATCCGGGATGGCGAAGTAATGCTTTTGTACAGTGCCTGATAAATACGTGTTGATATTGCAGCACAGTACAACATTCGGTCTTTCTTAATTAAAAAGTTTTAATATTAAAATACCAATACCATAAAATAGCGTGATTATAAAAATTCCTTTAAAGGTTTGCGATTTGTCAAAATGTACATAGATAGCAAAGATGACAGCATTTGCCAGCAAGGAAAAAGTGCCTACGTTTGTTATTACTTTATTATCATTCATAAAGTACTCAAGAAAATCTTTAAATGGCAAAGATGGAAATTTTATCAGGTAAACAATTACGAGACCGATTAATGGGCCAATAAGGCCTAGTATTAATCCAAGGCGGAGGTTGTCTTTTGCTAATATCATTTAGTGTATAATTTTTTATTTTAAAAAATAGCTACATTTTATACATTTTATACTTCATAGTTAATTCGATAAAATAAAAAAATCATTTTGCTTTGCCGCATTAAAACATAAAACAATAGGTGATACATAGGGCCTTCTATGTGTTTTTCTTATGTGCTCTATGTGCCTATTGTGGTTCAATAATTGGGCTTATTTTTGAAATATAATTAGTAGTATACTTCATTTCCAGATTTTTTCAAGCTTGGCTTTTAAAACGTAATTCGTCAGATCAAATTGTACAGGAACCACGCTCACATAATTATTTGCCAGGGCCCACACATCCGTATCTTTTGCTTTATCAAAATTTACAAACTCACCGGTAAGCCAGTAATAATGACGGCCATGCGGGTCATTGCGTTCTATAAAATCTTCTTCGTATTTGGCATATGCCTGTTTGCAGATTTTAAATCCTTTAAGTAATTCCGGGGCCACAGCCGGAATGTTCACATTTAATACGGTATGTTTATCCAGTTTTGTCTTCAGCATTTTTTCTACAAGCAGCCTTACATATTTTCTAGCTCCCGTAAAATCAGCATCAATGCGATAGTCGAGCAGCGAAAAACCAATGGAAGGAATACTTTCAATGGCTGCTTCCACAGCAGCAGACATGGTGCCGGAGTAAATTACGTTGATGCTGTGATTAGCCCCATGATTGATGCCGCTTAAACAAATATCGGGTTTGCGATGAAGCACTTTATCTACCGCCAATTTTACACAGTCCACCGGTGTGCCGGTGCAAGACCAGGTTTCCACATTTTCTATCGTATGTATTTTGTGCAATCTTAATGGCTGACCGATAGTAATGGCATGGCCCATACCCGATTGAGGTTTATCAGGTGCCACCACTACTATTTTTCCAAGATCTTTTACTGCTTCCACCAAATTTAGTATACCCGGTGCCGTTACACCGTCATCATTAGTTATTAAGATAACAGGTTTTTCTTTCACCAGCACTTTTGCAGGATTCTTTTTAGGAGTTGGCTTTTTGCCAGGATTGGAGACAGATTTTTTTGTCATATACTTGCAAAAATCCCCCTTTTTTTAGTGATATCCAAACGGAAAGACGGAAGGACAAGCGGGTGAATTATAATTCGTTTGGCTCAGCTTTGAATCAATAATCTTCTAACAGCGTATTAATCTGTGAAAACCCGCCTGCCGGTTTACCTGCCGATGCCATTGCTTAGGCATGGTTTACCTGCCGATGCCATTGAGTAGGCATGGTTTCTCCACCGAAGCGTTACGAAGGTGGGCAGGCAGGTTTGTATAATTGTTGACTTTAATTTTTTTGCCCTTTTCTGAAAATATAGTATAAAAAATTTTGAATATCTAAATAAATTAGTAATTTGCAACTAACTAAATTAGTTTGTTATGGCTAATGCTAATCAAAATCTGAAATATCTTCGCAAGCTCCGTGGTTGGACTCAGGAAGAATTTGCCAATAAACTCCACATCAAGCGATCACTCCTGGGTGCTTACGAAGAGGAAAGGGCTGAGCCAAGAATTGATGTTTTGGAAGTGGTTTGTAGTATTTTCAAACTCACCTTAGATGATATTTTTCGAAAAGATTTAAGTGATAACAAAAGTAATTACCTGGCCAAACGCCGGGCTTTGAAACTCGCTTCCGGCAGACCTGATATACCTTTTGTGCCTGTAAAAGCTGCAGCTGGTTACCTGGCCGGGTATGCTGACCCTGAATTTATCGATGAATTGAACACCTTTACATTGCCTATGCTTTCTGGCGGTAATTACCGGGCTTTTGAAATTATTGGAGATTCAATGTTGCCTACACCAAGTGGTTCCGTAATAGTTGGTGAAAAAGTAGATAACCTGGAAGAAATAAAAAATAATGTGGCTTGTATTGTCGTTTCACGTAATGAAGGAGTTGTTTATAAAAGAGTACAGAAAAATGGCCGGCAAAAGAATAAACTGACGCTGGTAAGCGATAACCCTTCTTTTCATCCATATACGGTCAATGCGGAAGAAATTCTGGAAATGTGGCAGGCTCAAATGGTGATTTCCAGAACCAATACCCAACAAAGATGGGATATGGGTCAGCTTTCGAACATTGTTTCTGACTTGCAGGAACAGGTTTCTTCTATCAAAAAAAGGATGAACTAGCTTGAATTCTCGTTGTTTTATATGTTTTTTGCGTTTTTTTGCAGTTATCTTCCATCCTTCGGTTCTGTTTTTTATATTTGATGACTGCTAAAGTCAGAAAATGTTATTTAAAAAAATTATCTGTTTACCCTTTTTTCTGGTTTGTAGCCTTTCCCTTTTTTCGCAGGAAAAATCATTACAAGCTATAAAAATATTTCAAGCGCCAAAAATAGATGGACGTCTTGATGATCCTGCATGGACCAATTCCGTTACTACAACCGATTTTACACAGAATTTTCCTTCCACTGGAAAGCCTGCATCCCAGCCAACTAACGTTAAAGTAATTTATGACAATACGGCAATTTATATAGGAGCTTATTTATATGATGATCCTGCATTAATCCGAAAACAGATTACGGCCAGGGATGCCGAAATGCAAAAAGATGTAGATTTTTTTACCGTATTTCTGGACACGTATAGTGACAACCAGAACGGATTTCAGTTTGTTGTTACCTCCGCTAATGTTCAGTCCGACGCCAGGCTGGGTCCAAACTTAGGAAATGGAGGAAGCGGATTTGGAGAAGTAGGCGACAAAACATGGGATGCAGTTTGGGATAGTAAAGTTCAACTGCAAAAAGATGGGTGGACTGTTGAAATAATGATTCCATACATTTCATTAAGATTTGCTAAAAAAGAAGTGCAGGATTGGGGTATTCAATTTCAACGGATGATCAGAAGAACTAATGAAAGCTGTTTCTGGAGCCCTTTTGATCCTAATGTAAATGGTTTTGTCAATCAATTTGGCAGGTATAAAGGAATGCAAAATTTACAACCTCCATTACGGCTAAGCTTTTCACCTTATGTTTCTACTGGTTATAGAAGTTCTCCCTTAAAAAGTGGTTTTACGGATACCTGGTTGCGTAATGGTGGAATGGATGTGAAATATGGATTAAATGAAAGTTTTACATTGGATGCAACATTGATCCCCGATTTTGGACAGGTTGTTTCCGATAATGTAATTAATAATCTTTCTCCCTTTGAAGTAAGATTTCAGGAAAACCGCCAGTTTTTTACAGAAGGAACAGAATTATTTAATAAGGCCAGTCTCTTTTATTCAAGAAGAATTGGTGCTACTCCTGCTGGTTATAATAACGTTAGAAATTTTGTAAACCGAAACACAAACTGGGAGATCAAAAAAAATCCCTCTACTACTCAATTATATAATGCATCTAAATTTTCAGGACGTAATAAGAACAAATTAGGTTTTGGCATTTTTAATGCAGTAGATGCGCCCGCTACTGCAAAGATTTATAACAAAATATCCGGTAAAGATTCAACGATAAGAACTTCGCCGCTGACAAACTATAATATCTTAGTTCTTGACCAGGCCTTGAAAGGCAGATCATCTGTTACTTTTACCAATACCAATGTAATGCGCAATGGTGACGAAAGAGATGCCAATGTGGCTGCACTTGATCTGTTGCTTTATAATAAGGCAAATACCTACTCTTTTAATGGTACGGCCCGTTATAGTAAAGTGTGGGGCACCAACCCTTACGACGGATATAACACAACGGTAAAGTATGGAAAAGTCAGTGGTAACTGGCGGTTTTATGTTTTTAATAATATCGAATCAAAAAAATATGATCCGAATGACCTTGGAATAAATCTGGCAGCAAATGAAGTAAGTTACCGGTTTAATGTAAGTTACAATCAATTTAAACCGACCAATAATTTCATTCAGTACAGTTATACATTGGATAATAAACTCACTTATTTGTATAAACCATATGCATATGCGAAGTATGATATAACGGGTAATGCTATCTGGGTATTTAAAAATTTCTGGGATGTCTCCGTTAAAGTACAGCTAACTCCTTCCGCACATGATTATTTTAATCTTCGTACGGATGGCTTTTTTATTAAATACCCGCTTAACTATATTTTTGAAATGAGCGGGAGTACGGATAGCCGAAAAAAATTGTATGTAAGATATAAAGGAATCTTTGCCCGTGCCCCTGCTTTTGATAACAATTATTCGCTTGTTAGTTTAGGATTACGTTACCGCTTTAGTAACAGATTTACATTAGATCTTCAGACCGATGCTGATAAAGAAACCAATAATCTTGGCTATGCTTTTATCCGGGAAACTAATGGTGATCCTATTGCCGGTTTTCGGGATGTAAAATCGACAACTACTGTTTTATCGGGTATTTATAATTTTACTCCCCGCCTCAATCTTACGCTTAGAGCAAGGCATTACTGGAATGAAGTAAAATACGGTAGCTTTCATAATCTGGATAAAAATGGTGAACTTATTAACCGGCCTTTTATTAACAACTGGAACGATAATGTAAATATTTTCAACCTGGATGCTTTTCTTACATGGGACTTTCGATTGGGAAGCCGGTTAATTCTTGGGTATAAAAACTGGTTGGGAGAGGAAGAGAATGTTAAGGTTCCAACTTCAAAGAATTCTTACCTGTACAATCTTGGTGAAGTATTTAACCTTCGGCATGGAAATGAAATGACAGTGAAATTTGTCTATTTCCTGGATTATAATCAACTTCGGAAAAAAAATTAAGCCACTTGCATCACCGAATTTTCAAGAACGGCAAATACAGTTTCCCCTTTTTCAGGCTTTATTTTAAATGTACCGCTAAAACGGCTAAAAGCCGGTAATACGCAATAATCTTTGGCAAAGTAAAAGCAAGGAAATAATAATGATTGTTTACCTGATCCTTTAATATTAATAGCAGGATGCATATGGCCGGTAAAAATATATAGTTGCTTTTCTGTTTCCGTCAATAGTTCCTTTTCTTTTAAATCATGCAAAAATAAAAATGGGCTGGCAGCAATTTTTTTTTCACTGACTATAATATTGGCGGCAGTGTACCAGCTGTCATCTAATATGTCGTGATTACCTTTTACAAGATCTATTTGCAATAAAGAAAAATCCTTTCTCCATTTAATAAATAAATCAAGCTCCTTATTGGCGGTACTATGGGTGAAATCGCCGGCGATTATTAGCCGGTTCACTTTATATAGATATAGTTGTGCTATCAACCTCTGCAGGTCAGCTTTATATACATTTTGCGGAATAGCAATCCCTTCTTTTCTGAAATGACCTGTTTTGCCAAGATGCATATCAGCAATTATTAATGTTTGCTCTTCTTCCCAGTATAAACTACGTTCGGGCGAAACCCAAAAAGTGTTATTACGGATAGTATGCGGAATTGGATTTGACATAGAAGTGCAGCAAATATAAACACTGCTGCTTTATTTTATTAATTAACAGTGTTGGATTTTTTATAATTGGCAGCATGTCTGTGTTGGCGGTAATGATAGATAAAATTAGTCTGCTTAACAATTTAATGGGTGTTTGACAGTTGCGATAGCATTTTTTTTACACGGTCTTCAAGTTTCTCAGAAGTTAAATCTTCCCGCATACTATCCACTTTTATCGGAAAACAGAAAGGGGTAAGTTGAGTAGGAAAAGTAATAATGACTTTTGACTGTTGAATCCTTTTCAGCATATCCCGTAACCGTACTTCTTCCATTTGCTGTTCCATTACTTCCTGGTATGCCTGCCTAAGCAACAGATTGCCCGGATCATACTCACTAAATACTTTAAAAAGCAGTGAAGCTGATGATTGCAGGTGTCTTGCTTTCTTTTTTTCACCGGGATTGCCCTGGAAAATAAGTCCGCCGATAACCGCCACATCCCTGAACTTTCTTTTGGCCATCTCCGTGCTGTTAACACATCGCTGTATATCATTCAGCAGATCATCAGCAGTAAATAATTCATAGACATTACTATCATCAACGGGAATAGGCTGGTCGCTCAATAGTTCAAATCCATAATCATTCATAGCAAATGAAAAAGTGATAGGAGTGATTCGGCTGATCCGATATGCTAATATCGCTGCCATGGCTTCATGTACTAATCTTCCTTCAAAAGGATATACAAAAAGATGAAAGCCATCTTTCGTTTCAATTTGTTCAACTAATAATTCATCTTTTTTGGGCACATAAGAAAGTTGCTCTTGCAGGAGAAACAGCGGCTTTAAGAAAGCAAGCTCTGTTTCTCCTTTCTCCAGACTCAAGACTCCCTCCTTCACTAAGGCTACGGAGGGCAGGCCCGACTCCCGACTCCTGACTCCTGACTCGTTCAGCGTTTCCCTCAATTTTTTGCCCAGGTTAGCACTTAAGGGCATTCGTCCTCCATTCCAGCTTGGCACAATTGATTTTTTTGAAGTTGATATTCTTACCAGTGCAGTCATATCTTTTATTAGTACAAATTCTAATTTTCTGCCCGCCAATGTAAAAACATCACCCGGATTTAATCGTGAAATAAAATATTCTTCAATTACACCAATATATCCCCCGGTCATTAATCTGACTTTCATCATCGAGTCGCTTACAATAGTTCCAATATGCATTCTGTGCCGCATGGCTACTTTACGACTATTTATTACATAAACACCATTTATAATTTCTACTTTTTTGAATTCATCATACTGCTGCATAGCATGTCCACCTTCCGTTATAAAATGTAATACCTGTTGCCATTCTTCTTTTGTCATATCCCGGTAACAATAAGTGGATACAACTTCCTGATATGTTTCGTCAGGTAAAAAACCATTTGATATGGCAATCGTATTAAGATATTGCATTAATACATCATAACATAGCAATTTAGGTTCACGACTTTCTACAAAATTTTCTTTCATAGCAGATTTCAAGGCAACGGCTTCTATCAATTCTAACGAATGGGTAGGAAGAAAGTAAATTTTACTCACTGCATCTGGACGATGTCCGCTTCTGCCTGCTCTTTGTAAAAACCTGGCAACACCTTTGGGTGAACCTACCTGTATCACTGTTTCCACTGGTCGAAAATCAACTCCTAAGTCCAGGCTGGCAGTACAAACAACAGCTTTCAAACCCGGCGATCCATCCGGCTGATTTCCCGCATGAAGTTTATCTTCAATCCATGTACGCAATTCTCTATCAATTGAACTATGATGTAAAGCAATCGAACCTGCCAGTTCAGGGCACACATTCAACAGTGTCTGATACCAGGTCTCACTCATTCCTCTGGTATTAATGAAAATAAGCGTGGTGCTGCTTTTCTCTATAATAGGAATGATCTTATGTGCCAGCTTAATCCCTAAATGACCTGCCCATGGATATTTTTCAATTTCATCAGGAATAATTGATTCAACTTCTATACGTTTTTGCAACCGGGCTTTTATAATTATTCCTTCTTTTTTCAACGAAGAAAGCAATACATCTTTTGCTTCATCAAGATTTCCAATTGTTGCAGAAATACCCCAAATACGAAGTGTGCTTTCGTATTTGTTGAGCGGCAAGTTGGCTGTTTCATTTTTTAGAAATCCCGACCCGATAGATATCGGGTCACTACCGCTGACTTCTGACTCCCGACTATCGTCTCCTAACTCCCGACTCTCAACTCCCGACTCCCGACTCCCGTCTATATCCTCCCGACTCCCTCCTTCTCCGCCGTGGTGGATACGGAGGGCAAGCCCAACTATCCGGCTAATTGCTAATTCAACCTGCACACCTCTTTTGCTACCCAATAATTCATGCCATTCATCAACAGCAATAATTTTTAACGAACTGAATATTTCAGCATACCCTTTTTGTGCTAGTAACAGATGTAAGCTTTCGGGAGTAATAAGCAGGATTTCGGGCATTTGTTTTTTTTGCCTTGCTCTTTCAGTCATTTCAGTGTCTCCATTTCTGATTCCAACTTTCCAATCAATACCCATTTCTTCAATTACTTCTTTCATGGCACGGCCTATATCTTTTGCCAATGCCCGGAGTGGGGTGATCCATAACATTTGCAGGCCATTATTCTTTTTTGTTGCATAATCATCCGGGTGATGATTAATAAAATCAATAAGGGCACCAAGAAAAACAGAAAAAGTTTTGCCACAGCCCGTAGGGGCATTTACAAGGCCACTGTTTCCATCAAGAATGTGCTGCCAGGTCTGCTCCTGAAATTCGAATGGCTGATTGCCTTTTAGTGAAAGCCAGTCAGTAATTATTTTATATCCTTTTGTTGTCTTCACATCTGAAAGCATAATGCAAACTTAATCCCCTATTTTATAAAGAGGAACATGTATATTCTATTTGACCAGCCAAAACAAGTAAATCTACTATTGGCTTGCAGTTATGGAAATCCGATGGTACATTTACAAACACAAAGAACATATCTTTTCCATCTTCTTTCCTAATCCACTTTCCTTTAAAAAGACTATCCGTACTCAGCAGAAATTAATCGCTGTTAATTTCCTTTGTACAAATTACATCCTATCCTGAAAGCCAGGTCAATTTATTAATAATTGACATAAAAAGGATAAGTATGAGTAATTGTAATAAGCAACCCAGATTAAAGGCCGGTTTAAAAGAGCTGCTTTCAGTTAATAAAGACAGCAAGGGAAAACTATATGTGGCTTATCGAAATAATGCCCTGATTGATATGTCATCCTCATTCATTGATAGGGGTAATAGACAACCGGATATTTATAGTAATGGAAAAGCTTCAGTATTTAGTACTACAGGTGGGTTTTATTATATTGATGGAATACCTGCAACGCTTTCACAGGATGATGAAGCCATGTACTATGAAGGAGCTTTATCTGAATATTATTAAAAACGGGCACTTGGGTATATAGGAATTACAAACTTTGTAAACCTTAGTAAACTCCTTTGAGTTGCCCATCCTGCCATTTCAGAAAATACAGTTTTTTATTTTCAAAATAATCCAGCGTCATACTCTGTTTATTCAACACCGGTTGAATATCAAAATCTGTAAATACTTTCATATACTTATTAGCCAGGTTGGAAGCAATATCGTTGCCATATTGCAGAAGCATCCGTGCAAACCGGAAAGTAACTTCATAGCCACGAAAAACCATGTCGCTTGGCCGGGCATACATCATCTTATTGAACCGTTGTGAAATGCTTACGCTTGCTTTATCATTTTTTGCATTATAAAAAGGGGTACTGTAAATGATCTCTATGCCCTTGTATTCAGACTTATTAAAACTAATTCCATCCCAGGTAGGCATCCCTATTACCATTGCCTGGTAATTTTGTTTTTTGAGCGCTGCTAGCTGCTGTGTCAATCTTTTTCCAAAATTCTCATCTAAACTACCGGCAATACAGATGGTTTGTTTGGTAGTATCGAGATAGGGCTTTAACTGATTCATGGTGAAACTATCAGTAAGCTCTACATATTTTAAGGACATAGGAACTGCAATGGTATTTTTTCCAAACTCATCAATATAGCTTTTGATGCGGTCTTCCAACTGACCTTTTTTGCGGAATATTACAATATTGTCAAGTGAATAATATTTTTGGAGGTATTTATAGATCCCTTCACATTGTGTTCTGAGTGTCGGATTCAGTACTATAAAAAATGGGTTTGAAATGACTCCGCCGTCGTTAGGAACATTTACATTAATGATAGGTATATTTTTTTTTAACCCGGCATCCGCAAATATTTTTAATTCGGCACTGCTGCAATTAGTAATAATCAGTTCAATGCCATCCATCACTGCCATATTCAATTGTTGTTGAATATTTAATTTGGCAGATTTTGTATCATATACAAAAATCTCCAGCAGAGCTTTTTCTTTGTTCAGTGAATCCAGTGCCAGTTGAGCGCCTTCATAAAATTCAAGTCCCGGGTTAATAAACTTCGGGAACAGGTTTTTTGCATAGCGGTATTCATCAAAGTTGTCAAATGCAGAGTCAAGATACAGTGGTGTAAAAATGGCAATCTTGTGCTTTAGAACTTTCTCTTGCCCTTTAGCAAACAAACAAAATAACATGATTGAAAGTGCCGATAAAAAAAATCTTTTCATCATTTATTATTTAACTACAAACCAAAAACTATAAACCACAAACTGGTTCTCTATTCCCACTCTATCGTTGCGGGTGGCTTACTACTAATATCGTACACCACCCGGTTAATACCCTTTACATTATTTATTATCTCATTTGAAATATTTGCCAAAAACTCATACGGTAAATGCGACCAGTCTGCTGTCATTCCATCTACACTTGTAACAGCTCTCAACGCAATAGTAAATTCATAGGTCCTTTCATCACCCATAACCCCCACACTTTTTACAGGTAATAAGATAGCTCCCGCCTGCCAAACAGTTGCATATAAACCTGCTTCTTTCAGTCCTTTGATATACAAGTGATCTGCTTCCTGCAACAATTGTACCTTTTCCTCCGTAACATCCCCTAAAATTCTGATAGCAAGGCCTGGTCCTGGAAAAGGGTGGCGATCTATCATTTCTGAAGGAATTCCCAATTCCTTACCAACTTTTCTTACCTCATCTTTAAATAAAGATCGTAGCGGCTCAACCAGTTCAAGATGTAAATGCTCTGGCAAACCCCCAACATTGTGATGTGATTTTATCATGACAGACGGACCATGTACAGAAACACTTTCAATTACATCCGGATAAATAGTTCCCTGACCCAAGAGGCCAGCACCTTTTCCTTCAGGAGTCAATTGCACAATCTTTTTAGATTCTTCCTGGAATATATCAATGAATAAACTGCCAATTATTTTTCTTTTTTCTTCGGGTTCGGTTTTACCCGCAAGACCATCATAAAACCGTTGTTTGGCATCAATGCCCCGTACATTCAATCCAAGCTCATTATATGTTTTAATAACGGATTCAAATTCATTTTTACGCAAAACCCCGTTGTCAACAAAAATACCGAAGAGATTTTGACCAATGGCGCGGTGAATCAGCGTGGCAGCTACTGTAGAATCAACTCCGCCACTTAATGCCATAATAACTTTTCGGTCGCCAATCTGCTTTTTTAAAGCATCCACTGTGTCAGTAATGAAATGTGCTGGTGTCCAATCCTGCGAACATCCACATATGCTCACTAAAAAATTATTCAAAATTTTCTTTCCTTCTTTAGAGTGGTATACTTCAGGATGAAACTGTACGCCATAGAGTGGGAAGATAGGAGTCGTGAGTCTAGAGTCAGGCCTGCCCTCCTTAGCCTTAGCAAAGGAGGGAGCCGTGAGTTCTGAACCCGGAGTTTCGTTCATTGATTTCTTAAATGCGGCAATTGGAATACTTTCTGTTGTGGCTAATAATTCAAAACCTTCCGGCAATTCCAGAATAGTATCAGCATGGCTCATCCACACCTGTGATTTTTCTTCCACCTGGTTAAATAGCACATCTTCCATCTTTCTTTCTAAAATGGCACGCCCATATTCCCGCTTATTACTTTTTTCCACTCTTCCTCCAAACCTTTTGGCGGTTAATTGTGCACCATAGCAGATACCTAAAACAGGGACTTTACTAATAAATTCCTCTACATTAACATCCGGGGCTTTTTCTTCATTTACAGAAAAAGGGGATCCGGAAAGAATGATACCTTTCAAACCGGGTTCAAATTCAAACTTTTTATAAAAGGGAATAATTTCACAATACACATTGGCTTCTCGTACAGCACGGGCAATTAACTGGGTATATTGTGAGCCAAAATCTAAAATCAGGATCTTTTCCGTCATGAAATAAAATATAAAATAAAGTTGGTCTTTTGCCCACCCTGATTTTAACAAAAGCGGGAATGATTGCGAAGATATGAAAACCCCGTCAGCGGCTGAAAACCCACCCCGTCAGCGGTTGGAAACCCACCCCGTCAGCGGTTGGAAACCCTGACGGCGGTTATAAGAAAATTTACTTGTAACCTGAAGCAATTCTCAAACGTCAAAGTTGCAGAAAGATTGACATTTGAACCTATTTTTGCCTCCACAAAACCAATTTATATGAAAAGTATATACTTTATTGCCATATTTTTTACGGTAGTAATTACTTCCTGCAATTTTATCGGCGGCAAAAGAATCCGTGGGAATGCTGTTATGAAAATCGAGAACCGGTCTGCCGGCACGTTCAATGGTATTGATGTAAGTGGTAACGTAAAAGTATACGTAAAACAGGATTCTGCTAGTTCTATTAGAATTCAAACAGATGAAAATCTGCTGGAATATATGATTACAGATAACAGGAACGGTACGCTGCATATACATCAAAAAGAAGGCACAAACCTAAAGCCTACTCAATCTATAAAAGTATATGTAAGTGGCCCTTCATTCAAACTTTTCAAAGCTTCCGGAGCCTGCGATTTTATTAGTGAGAATAAAATAACCGCCACTGAACCTGTAAGTATTAACCTGTCCGGTGCAAGCGATGTAAAACTTGAATTGATTGCTCCAGGTATTGATGCTGATCTCTCAGGTGCCGGCACGATTAATCTAAAAGGGGAAACAAGAAATTTTAGTGTAGATGGTTCCGGTAGCACAAATATTAAATGTTTCGAATTAATGACGGAGAATACAAAAGTTGAATTATCCGGAGCAGGTAATGCAGAAGTCTTTGCCAGTATAAAATTAGAGGTGTATGTCTCAGGTGCCGCTGATGTTAAATACAAAGGCAATGCTACCGTAAATCAGAAAATCAGTGGGGCGGGTAGTGTGAAAAAGGTTGAATAAATTTACCTTTTATTTCATGGTTACTTATTTTAATTTGATTCAAAAAATGAAATTGGTTTCTTTTACAAATTCACATAATTCACGGTGATCTTGATATCCCTGTTTCTGCCTTTATCGTCCGTACAGGAAATTTTTACCGGCCCTTCTTCCGGAACAAAAAATTGCTTTTCACCTGCATTGCTGCTTTTGTAAAATTTATTATTGATATACCAATAAATTTTGCTTACATCATTGGCGGTCTTACAAATCAATTCTAAAGGCTCAGGATTTTTTTTGTTGATTAAATAAGTTGTTCCGTTTACAGGAGAAGTGATAGCAGGAGCAGCTCCTTTGAATATTAATTCACAGTCAGGATTGTGTACTGGTATTTTTTGATAGGCAAGCCTGTTTTCTTCAAACCAGGCCTGCATATCAGGTTCTACCGATTTAAACCACTTTTTTTTATATCCACTCTGCGGTGCACAGCTTTTGCAATAAGAAATTTTTTCATCAGGGCTGATCATTATTTCCTGCCAATTGTTACAAATCTGGGTGGAAGAAATCAACGGGATAAAATAATCAGTAACCAAGCTGGTACAATGGTCGGATGGAGTAAGGCCGGTTTCACTGCATACCTGGCGTATATCGCAATCGGTTGGTTGAGTAAACCATTCTTCATCGCTGTCGTAGTCAATGGTATTAAAAATTTTGAACAATAAGGGAGTTGCAATATTTGCTCCGCTTAAATCCGGCACACCTGCACCCGAGAAATTACCTGTCCAGATTCCAATGGTATAATTTTTATTATAGCCGATACTCCAGGCGTCTTTTCTGCCATAACTGGTACCGGTTTTCCAGGCAATCTTTGGCATCCTCTCCGTAGCAGACCAGTTCAGCGGAAAGTCAGGCCGGTTTATTTTTGATAAAATCTCATTAACCATGAAATTAGCAGCAGGACTTAGCACGGTCTGACCGTCCCGGTCTGACAAATTGGTACTTATATAAGCTGGTGCAATATATACCCCATCATTCGCAAACGAAGAAAATAAACCAGTAAGTTCTTCCAGCGTAGTTCCACAACCACCCAAAATTAACGACAGTCCCAGTTTTCGCCTGTCCTTCTGTATTTGCCGGAAATTGCAATTGGATAATTTCTGTATCATTTTTTCATGTCCAAGCAATCTTAACCCTTTTACCGCAGGAATATTTAAAGAATGTTCGAGGGCATACTCAATGGAGACATAACCATTGAATTTTTCATCAAAATTTTCAGGAGCATAACCTCCATAATTCACAGCTACATCTGTTATTATAGTTTTAGGAGTCAATAGCCCTTCATCAAAACACATTCCATACATCAAAGGTTTCAAGGTACTACCAGGTTGCCTAACCGCATTTGCCCCATTTACCTGTCCGCCATCTGTAGTGTCATTGAAATTGGAGGAGCCAACATAAGTAATAACTTTATGTGTTCTGTTATCAATAATTACAACCGCTGCATTTTTGATATTCTTTAATCGTTGTGTTCTGATATAATCTTCAACTATTTTCTCCGTTTTTAACTGCGTATTTAAATCAATATTGGTTTTAATTATATCACCACCTTGTTTTTTTAATTTATAGGAAAGATGTGGAATAAAATGTGGTACCGTACCACGGGTTACATCTAAAGGTTCGGCCAGAGCGTCTTCAATTTCTTTTTGAGTGAAAACTTTCCGGCCCGCAAATTTCTCCAACCAGCGATTTCGTTCTTTGACAATAAATGCATTATTCCTGCCGGGTATCATCACTCCGGGTTTATTAGGGATTATACTCAAGGCAGTTATTTCTGCCAGCGACAAGTGATCAGGATTTTTCTTAAAGTAAAGTAAGGAGGCGGCTTTCACCCCCTCAATATTTCCACCATACGGCACAAGGTTCAAATACATCTGCAGTATTTCCTTTTTGCTGTATTTGAATTCCAGCTGAAAAGCCCTGAACATTTCTCTTAGCTTGCTCCACATATTTCTTTTGCCCGGTTCCAGCATTTTTGCCACCTGCATGGTAATGGTGCTGGCTCCAGACATCCTGCGCATATGAAAGATATTACTGAAAATAGCCCTAATCACTGCAAAAGGGTTGACACCGGGATGGCTGTAAAAATGCCTGTCTTCCTTGGCAACTATTGTTTTTTGCAGCAAGGGCGAAATTTCATCAAGCTCCGTTTTCATCCTCCACTGCTGGTCTTTGGTAAGGTAGGCGTTTACAATTTCGCCTTTATTATCGGTAATAATGGTGGAGTACTCAATCTTATCCCGCAAGGGAAAAATCCAGTTTAGCAGAAAGAATAAAACTATTAGTCCAAGGAAACCGATTCCCAAACGCTTGAAAAACCGAAGGATTCCCCGGCGGGTAATTGAGTAAGGCGGTAAAATAGAAGTAAATTTTTTTAACCCGGGCATATGTATTTTGAAACGTTTGTTCATCAGATAGTATCAGATATCAATTACGTTGCTGCTTAACAAATATTTATCTTCTGAAACTTGCAACTCTTATTATATGCTTTGTATCTTTCCTATCAAATTTATTGATTCCTTTATGGACTCGCCAGATTCATCCCGCCCCACCCGGGATATTCCTCCTTAGCTGTCTCACCACAAATGCTGTTATTCTTTTTAATGAAACTGTCCGCTCAGGATTGCTATAATGTTAGCAAAATAAAGCCGGCCCAAAAGAAATATACAGCTAAATTTTTTACTTCATAAAACTTCTTTAACTTCTCATTTAAACTGACCACTTAACCTACACCTTTATGCGTATTAAAACCTATTTAGTTCCGCTCATAGCAGCTGGGGCTATTTTTTTGTCATCTTGTAAGAAAAATAATATCACACTTTCTTTTACCAATGCCAAAGGCGAAGTACCACAACTTGGTAACCTCATATTTCGATTCAGTAGTTCACTGGCTAAAGATTCTATGCTGAATGCCTGGGACTCGACGAATTATATTTCGTTCGAACCAAAAATTGCCGGAAAATTTCGTTGGGAAAGCCCGGACGAATTGGTGTTTTCTCCTTCACAACCGTTGAATCCGGCTACTACTTACAAAGCTAAAATTAAAAGCGCTGTTTTGAAGTTTAGCAAATATAATTCAGTAAAGAACGGCGATAATATTACTTTCCATACACCCGGTCTTACATTAGACAATTCTCAAATCATCTGGATTGGTGAAAGCAGCACCTCAGCCATTCCCCAGGTTGATTTGTTTTTTAACTACCCCGTAAATCCGGAAGAGTTAAAGAGCAAATTAACTATTGAAATAGAAGGGAAGAAGGCAGATTTCAGTATGATGTCTATTTCGCCTGACAATAAAATATCTGTCCGATTAAATGGCATGAAAGCAGAAGATAAAGATATTGATGCCAAAGTAAGTATTGAAAAAGGATTAAAACCCCTAAAAGGAAATACATCTACGGAAGATGCAATCACCAGCTCAATGACCATTCCCTCTCCTTATGTACTCAATATTCAGAATGTAGAATCAGAACATGATGGAGTAGAGGGTGTCGTAAGAGTTACTACGAGTCAGCAACTAACAGGGGAAAGCCTTAAATCCTTTTTAAAATTTGACCCCGACCTTGTTTACACTGTTGAAGCAAATGATTATGGGTTCACTTTACGCAGCAATAAATTTGATACAGAGAAAAGTTATGCATTAACAGTATTGAAAGGATTAAGAGGGAAAATTGGGGGGGTGATGAAAGAAGATTATAACGGCGGTGTTGCATTCGGCGAACTGGAAGCCGGCATCAGTTTTACTAATAGCAAAGCTGTTTATCTTTCTAAAAAAGGAGGAAAGAATATCGAAGTACAAATTACCAATGTGCCAAAAGTGAAATTGGTGATTTCTAAAATTTATGAGAATAACCTGTTGCTGGCGCAGCGTTACGGATATACGCCACAGGAAAAAAGAAGTGGTCCGGATTATGCCAGCTATGATGGCAATGATGAAGAAAATTATTCAGACGAATACGGTGGTGGCGATGCCATGCTCGGTGACGTTATCTATGAAAAAGAAATTGATACCCGATCGCTTCCTAAAAGTGGTGCCGGCAGAATATTAAATTTTTCCCAGTTTGAAGATAGGTTACCAGATTTTAAGGGAGTGTATCATATCGTCATACGTTCTACAGAAGATTATTGGGTAAAAGACAGCCGTTATATTTCCTTATCCGACCTGGGATTAATTGCCAAAGAAGGGCAGGATAAAATTTATGTGTTCACCAACTCTATTAAATCAGCTTTACCGGTAAATGGGGTAAATATATCTGTATATTCTACCAACAACCAGTTAATTGGAACGGGCGCAACAGATAAAGAAGGTGTGGCAACAATTGTGTACAGTAAAAAAGATTTCAGTGGCTTCAAACCTGCCATGATAATTGCAAAGACGGCTGATGATTTTAATTATCTGCCTTTTAATAATACAAGAGTTAATACTTCCAGGTTTGAAGTGGGTGGTAAAAGAACGAACCCTTCCGGGTTTGATGCTTTTGTATATGCCGAAAGAGATGTTTATCGTCCCGGAGAGAAAATTAATTTTTCCGTTATCCTCAGGGATGCGCAATGGAAAAACCCCGGTGATGTACCCTTGAAAATGAAATTCCTGATGCCCAATGGTAAAGAACTAAAATCATTCCGTAAAAATTTGAATGAAGAAGGTTCTGTAGAAGGGAATATTGATATTGCTACGGCTGCTATTACGGGTAGCTACACGTTAGAAGTTTATACGTCAACAGATATTCTATTGGCATCAAAGAATTTTTCTGTAGAAGAATTTGTTCCGGATCGCATCAAAGTGAGCTCAAAACTGGATAAGGAATTTTTACAGGCGGGTGATATATCGAAGCTTTCTATTAATGCAATGAATTTTTTCGGCCCACCAGCAGCTAACCGTAAATATGAAACGGAAATACAGGTAAAACAAAAATATTTTTCGGCTAAAAATTTTGAAGGATATGATTTTAGTCTCGCCAATCAGAATACTTTTTTTGATAAGCAGGTAAAAGAAGGCACAACGGATGCCGCAGGTAATGCCAGTATTGAGTATTCTGTTCCGGCTACATACGCGAATATGGGAGCATTGCAAACAAGTTTTTATACTACCGTCTTTGATGAAACCGGTAGACCGGTTAGTCGTGCCACAACAGTCGATGTATTCACGCAGGATGTATTTTTTGGCATCAAACAGGATTGGTTTTATTATTATCCGTTAAACCAACCCGTGAAGTTTACCCTGGTTGCCGTTAATAAGGATGGTAATGCAACCAGTTCAACTGCAAGGATAGAAGTGATTAAACATGAATATAGAACAGTGCTGACAAAAAGTGGTAGTTATTTCCGTTATGAATCACAGAAAGAAGATAAACTGATGATTGAACAGCAGATTTCTGTAGGAAATAATACCGTATACACATATGTACCAAGAAGCCCCGGCGATTATGAAGTAAAAGTATATAGACCCGGTGCTAATAATTATGTAAGCCGCAGCTTTTATAGCTATGGAAGTTATGGTGGTAACAATAATTCCTTTGAAGTAAACAATGAAGGAAATATTGAAATTGAAATTGATAAGAAATCATATGCTACCGGTGAAACTGTTAAAGCGTTATTTAAAACACCTTTCAGCGGCAGAATGCTGGTAACAATGGAAACTGATCATGTAATATCTCATCAATATGTGGAAGTAAGTAACAGATCGGCCAGTATAGATGTAAAATTAACCGGGGACCATGTACCAAACGTTTATATCACGGCTACGTTAATCAAACCACATGAAGTATCAGATATTCCATTGACAGTGGCACACGGATTTAAAAATGTGACAGTTGAAGAGAAAAGCAGAAAAATCGAAGTAAAAGTGGAGGCTCAAAAAACAGTTCGTTCTAAAACCCATCAGAAAATAACAGTTAAATCTGCACCAGGAAGCTTTGTTACATTGTCGGCTGTTGATAATGGTGTATTACAAATAAGTGATTATAAAACACCGGATCCTTACGATTATTTCTATCAGAAAAAAGCTTTGCAGGTTTCAGCATTTGACCTTTATCCTTTATTATTTGCTGAAGTAAGAGCTAAGTTGAGCAGTACCGGTGGTGATGGATCTATGGATATGGAAAAAAGGTCTAACCCGATGCCTGCTAAAAGAATAAAAGTTGTTAGTTTCTGGGGCGGAATAAAAAAGGCAAATGGAAATGGCGTGGCAGAATTTGAAATAGATATTCCACAATTCAGTGGTGAACTCAGATTGATGGCCGTTTCTTATAAAGGACAAAGTTTTGGAGCAGCCGATAATACAATGACTGTTGCCGACCCGATTGTTGTTAGTACAGCTTTACCCAGGTTTTTAAGCCCGGGTGATACAGTGAATGTGCCGGTGACTATGACGAATACAACAGATAAGGGAGCAAATGTAACTGCAACGATTGGTGCGGAAGGTCCGATGAAAGTGGTTGGTGGAAATAATCAATCAATAAACCTGGCTGCGAAAAGTGAAGGCAGGGCAATTTTTAAAGTAGTAGCAGATCCAACCATCAATATTGGGAAAGTAACAGTTACTGTAAGTGGAATGGGAGAAAAATTTACGGATGTCACAGAAATTTCTGTTCGCCCTCCATCCACCTTGCAAAAACTAACCGGAAGTGGTTCTATTACAGGGGGCAGTACGCAAAAGGTAAATATTGGATTGAGTGATTTTATCCAGGGAAGTTCAAACTACAGTTTAGTAGTAAGTCGTTCTCCTGCATTGGAATTGGGTGAACAATTAAAATACCTGGTGCAATATCCTTATGGATGTACAGAGCAAACAGTTTCGGCAGCATTCCCGCAAATCTATTATGGAGATTTGTCAGACCTGATGATGCAGAACCTATCAGCCGGACAGACAGCTAAAGCGAATGCGAACACCAATATCATGGAAGCAATTCGAAAAATTAAGATGCGGCAGTTGTATAATGGGGCAGTTACTTTATGGGATGGTGAAGGGAAAGAAGACTGGTGGACTACAATCTATGCTGCACACTTTTTATTGGAAGCAAAGAAAGCTGGTTTTGATGTGGATAATAGTTTGCTGGAAACGATGCTGAATTATATTAATAATAAGTTGAAGAATAAAGTAACTATTACTTATTACTATAACCGCGATCAGAATAAAAAAATAGCTCCGAAGGAAGTTGCCTATGGTTTGTACGTGCTTGCCATTGCAGGAAGATCGAATGTGCCTGCGATGAATTATTACAAAGCAAATACACCCATACTCGCATTGGACAGCCGTTATTTATTAGCGGCAGCCTATGCAACAGCCGGTGATAGAAAATCTTTTACAGCAATGTTGCCTGCATCCTTCATGGGTGAAGTGTCAGTTGCGCAAACAGGTGGCAGCTATTATTCTGATGTTCGTGATGAAGCTATTGCGTTGAATGCGTTAATTGATGTTGACCCTGGTAATGCACAGATTGGAACGATGGTAAAACATGTGGCAGACAAACTGAAGAACAGACAATGGCTGAGCACTCAGGAAAGAGCTTTTGCTTTTCTGGCACTTGGAAAACATGCAAGAGCTGCTAACAATTCAACAGCTACCGCTGAAATAAAAGTCAATGGAAAAGTAATTGCAAAAGTAGATGGTGGCCAATGGACAGGAAGCCGGAACTCCGTTCCGGCCTTTACCGGAGACCGGAACTCAGTTCCGGTTATCGAAATAGTTACGAAAGGCAATGGCCGCCTGTATTATTTCTGGCAGGCCGAAGGAATAAGTGCCAGCGGTGCTTATAAAGAAGAAGACAGTTACCTGAAAGTAAGAAGACGTTTCTTTGATAGAAATGGAAAGCCCATATTGACAAACAGCTTTAAACAAAATGAGCTGATCATTATCGGTCTTACATTAGAACGCTCTTTCAATACACCTATTGAGAATGTGGTGATCACCGACCTTCTACCTGCGGGATTTGAAATTGAAAATCCGAGAACAAAAGAAATACCGGGTATGGACTGGATTAAAGATGCTGCTACACCTACCGCATTAGATGTACGCGATGACCGTATACATTTCTTTGTTGACGCCAACAGTAATAAACAAACTTATTACTATGCAGTACGTGCAGTGTCACCCGGAAATTATAAAATGGGTCCGGTAAGTGCAGATGCAATGTATAACGGCGAATACCATTCTTATAATGGCGCAGGGATAGTAAAAATATCTCAGTAAAAATAAAATAATGTAGTTTTAAAGCCTCCTGTAACGGGAGGCTTTTTTATGTCTGATGATGAAGAAAAAAATATTGCTATTCTTTGCAACCCGCTGGCTGGTGTAGGTAAAGCTTTATTATTGGCCGAAAAAATTCTTACTGAAATTACAACCAGAAATATCAAGTATACTCTTTTCAAAGAATCATGGCCCGGGGATTTTAATAATTTTACAGACATATGGATTGTAGGAGGCGATGGTACATTAAACTATTTTTTCAATCACAATAAAGAAATAAAATTACCGCTGGTTATCTTCAGGGGAGGTACCGGCAATGATTTTCATTGGCTGCTTTACGGAGATATTACTATTGAAGAGCAATTGCAACTTGCTTTAACAGCAACACCTAAATCAATCGACCTTGGTCGTTGCAATGAAAAATATTTTATCAATGGAGTGGGGGTTGGTTTTGAAGGAGAAGTAGCAAGAGGACTTACCGGGAAAAATAAAAAAGCAGGGAAAGCTTCTTTTATGGCAATGATCTTAAAGAATATTTTATCCTATCGTTCAAAATATTATCAGCTTAGTATTGATAATAAATTTATTGCGTCTAAAAAGTATATGATGATTGATATAAGCAATGGCAGCCGGGCAGGCGGAGGTTTTCATATTGCTCCGGAGGCTAAAGCCAATGATGGTTTTTTTGATGTTGTATTGATTGATGCCTTACATCCACTTAAACGGTTACGATGGCTACCAGTAATTGAAAAAGGAAAACATCTTCAACTTCCGTTCATTTACCATTACCTGGCAAAAAAAATAATTATTGAAAGCAATGAGCTAATACAGTGCCACCTGGATGGCGAGTATTATACTTCAGATAGATTGGAAATAGATATAATGCCGGGAATACTTTTATTCCGGTACTAACAACATACTCCTTTGATACCTGTTACCTAGCGATGATCCCGATAGCTAATGGAGTGAAACGAAACAGTCGATGATAGTAGTAATACAGCAGCGTTAAACCCCTGACTATTTCTTAAAAAGTAAATTTCCCAATTCCCTAAAGCGTGAATCAGAAAGTTCTTTTTAGTAAGAACAAATTTCTTTAGAAGCTATGATATAAAAAGCGAATCATAGGTCTAAGTTCCCTTTAGGGACAGGGTATAAAAAAAGTCCGGCTCCTGAGAGCCAGACTTAATAAAGCTTCGTATATTAATTATTGATTAATAATCATTATTGAATCCACCACTGCCGCCTCGGTCACGGTTATAACCGCCCCCGCCGCCGCTTCCGCCGCCGCTTTTACCTTTGTAGCCGCCGCCACCGCCGCCGCCACCTTTGTAGCCGCCACCGCCGCCACCATAGCCGCCGCCGCCGCCGCCAAAGCTTCTTTTCTTGAAGCCGCTTCCGCCGCCGCTACCACCACCTTCCGGTTTAGGACGACTCTCGTTAACTACGATGTTACGACCGTCAACTTCTGTACCATTCAAAGCTGCAATAGCCGCTTGTGCCTGTTCATCGTTGGCCATTTCTACAAAACCAAAGCCTTTGCTACGGTTAGTAAATTTGTCGTTTACAATTTTAGCCGAAATTACTTCACCATGTGAAGCAAAAAGGTTGGATAACTCCTGATCTTTCAGGTTCCAACTTAGATTTCCTACGTAAATGTTCATTTTGAGAGGTTTTAAAAAAAAATAAAAGTGTCAACAGTAAACAGTAACCAATGAACATTAATACTTTTTTTCGAAACGTTCATGACTTGTGAAACTGAAAGAGCACCAAATGCAAGACAAAATAACGGAATTTTTTATCACAATCTGACAAATTTTTAGTAAAGAGTAAAAAAAATAGCCTAAATTGATTGGACTAAATGTATTCAGGCATGTAATTTACTTGTCTTAAGCATTAATAATCAATATATTAGGTATTAATTTCCATGGGGGCCAAAAAAAAGTCTCTCCTTTAAGGAAAGACTTTTAAAAGTATCATTTTTAAGTTTATTCTGCAATTACTTCAAATTCAACCTCTGTAGACTTACCATTGCCAAAATCAATAGTTGCTTTATAAGTTCCTATCTCTTTTACTTCATCAGCAATGGTGATCTTTCTACGGTCAATATCATAACCTCTTTGCTCTCTGATAGCGCGGCTTAGTTGCAGCGAAGTTATACTACCGAATATTTTACCACTTGTACCTGTTTTAGCACCTACTTTCAAAGGAGCTTCACTCAGTTTGGCAATTACATTATTCACTTCATTCAGCATTTTATCTTCCTTCTTCTTCACTTGCTTCATTCTTTCTTCCAGCTGCTTTTTATTACTGGGGCTATGTTCTACTGCTAATTGACGGGGTAGTAAATAATTACGGCCATAACCGTTCTTTACTTTTACTACTTCATTTTTAGCACCAAGATTATCTACATCCTGAATTAATATTACTTCCATTGTTTTCTTTTTGTTCACCAACCCAGTTTCGTTTTGCGATACTGTCTCTTTTGCTTTTCAGTCAAAAGGTTAGGGTGAGGTTATTTTAAAAGGTCAGTTACGTAAGGCAATAATGCCATCTGGCGGGCTTTTTTAACCGCATCAGAAACTTTGCGTTGATACTTAAGGCTGTTGCCCGAAAGACGACGCGGCAAAAGCTTACCTTGTTCGTTAAGAAATTTTTTCAAAAATTCTACATCCTTATAATCAATATAGCGCATGCCATATTTTTTAAAACGGCAGAATTTTTTTATTCGCTTGTCGCTTTTAATAGCTGTCAGGTATTTTATTTCATTTTTTGCCATAGTTTATACCTCCGCTAATTTTTCAGTTCCTGTTTTAGCGCCACTTTTCTTTCTTGCATTATACACGACGGCGTATTTATCGAGTTTAGTGCATAAATGACGAAGTACTGCTTCGTCACGAAGCATCTGAATTTTCAGCTTCTCATTAAAATCTGAAGCAGCAGTGTACTCCAGTACCCAATACAATCCAGTTGTTTTTTTCTGAATCGGATAGGCCAGTGATTTAAGTCCCCACGGTTTTTCTGCAATGATAGTGCCACCTGCATCGGTAACCAGCTTCGCATATTTCTTTAGCTCAGCTTTAAACTCATCATCACTTAAAACAGGGGTAAAAATTACCATCAATTCGTAATTGTTCATTTTACCTGTTTAAAATTTTAAAATTCGGTTTATCCCAATGGACATTACAACCTACGGCTGCAAAGAATCTGCGAACACAGATTTGGGGCGGCAAAGATAAGGGTTTGTAGTTGGAAAAAGAAGGTTGTTTTCTACGATTTTTTACTTGCTGTTTAAAGTTAATATTAAACAAATTTGAATTGAACTTAATCAAATAATAAGCAGGTAATAGCTTTATTTTCAGGACTTTAATACTTGTATAGCCAACAAAGAATTATCAAAATACATTGTGTAAATCGTTGATTAAAAACGATTAATCTGAATTTTACGCCATTTTCTTCTACGAATTTGTTTGAACAGATATTTTATGGCTTTGGCTAAGTCGCATCAAAAAATAAGCTGTCCCAAAAGTCAATCCCAGAATAAATGCCGGTAAGGAGGTAAGTATTGAAATTCAACTACTATTTTCTTCCCGACTTTCCGTCTTCCCGGCAATATGTAGATTTTGTAAAAAGCTTTTTTTATTATAGGGAATTAAAAATTCTATTTATTAATGCTTTGTAACTATCCATTTTGTTCCAATCCTTTTACCCGAGGAATTTATCACTTCTACCAGGTACTTGCCATTGGAAAAGCGGCTAATATCAATATCACCAATTCTTGAATAAGGTATAGTTGTAGTAAATGAACGGCTATAAATCCTGGATCCGAG
The DNA here is from genome assembly GCA_031372465.1 of Chitinophagaceae bacterium. Classification (GTDB taxonomy): domain Bacteria; phylum Bacteroidota; class Bacteroidia; order Chitinophagales; family Chitinophagaceae; genus JJ008. The sequence continues at coordinate 27,900 of JANMLJ010000682.1, forward strand.
TGTAGTATAGATATTCATTGTTGCAACTTCATTTGATGCATTATAGAACCTGATTTCGAAACGACCGTTATTAGGATTGGGATATACATATAAATTACCTGACGGCTGACCGATAATATTTATATCAGCTGAAATCGCCACGCATCCATTTAAATCAGTGTACACCGAACGGTAAGTACCTGCATTGTCAACTGTAAATCCTGATAGGATATTGCCCGTAACACCCGGTAAAACGACCCCATTTTTAAACCATACAAAATTTCCGCCAATCGGATTTACCGTAGCAGCAATATTCAACGACTGAGTTGGTAAAAGAGTTGGTGGAATAGTAGATGTCAGTGTAATTGTTGGCAATGGGTTTACATATAACGATGCAAATCCTGAGGTGATTGATGTGCACAAACCGACCACATTTACCCGATAGGTATTAGTATTCATAGTTTGAGTAACTGCTGTAAGTGTCATCGATGAACCTGTCTGGCCTGCCAGATTTGTCCAAACGCCTGAAATAAATTGTTGCCATTGGTAACTTAGGGCATTGGTTGCCGTTATATTAAACACAACCGTTGTCCCTGCACAGATTGTTTTACTGACCGGTTGTGTACTTATAACTGGTAGCTGGCCATCTGTCACTGTTACCGTGAATGTGCAGGTGGAAGTATTGCCACATACATCAGTTGCAGTTACAGTAATGGGTGTTGTTCCCATTGGGAAAATAGTTCCGGATGCCGGCACTGAAGTTATAGAAATCACACCCCCGCAGTTGTCGCTTGCAACCGGAGAAAATGTTACTACTGCCGTACATGATCCTGCCGGTGTTGGTACGGTAATATTTGCAGGACAGGTTAATGTTGGTGGTGTAATGTCATTCACTGTTATAGTCTGCGAACAGGTAGCAGAATTACCTGCAGCATCTGTAGCCCGGTAAGTTCTGGTTATTATAAACTTGTTAGCACATGTTTGTGCACTGATGATATCTCCAACATGAGTTACTACTACACCCGAACAATTATCTGTGGCAGTTACTGCTGCAATATTGATAGCAGGAACAGCACTGGCACAACTTACGGTTACCGAAGCGGGGCAGGTAATTGTTGGATTAATATTATCTGTAAATAAAATATAGGCTACCGGAGCATCATGATCTGAAATACGTTCAGGTCGGTTTGCATCTGTTCTGAATACCTCCGGAAAATCTGCATCAACCCTTGCAATACTAAAGCGGTTGATTTTACCAAGTAAATTATTATTTACTAAAACATGATCCAGTACCTGGGCACTTCCGCTGAAACTATACGAATATCGCTGTGGTGCTGAATATGTATCCACTAAATCGGCCAGGTTTGGGTTTACCAGGTCGGGCGAAGCAACCACTACTAAGGATGCCGGAGTAGGTGTGCCTTTTATTGTTCCAATCATATCTACATAGCCATCACTGAACTCAAAAGCATTATAATCTCCTACTGAAATTATATTAGCCGTAGGATCTGTGGTTTGAAATCCCTGAATCAGGTTAGCAAGAAATTCTGCCTGCGCCTGACGTTTTGCCCTTACCCGAACACCTCCTGATCCTATATCATCAATACCATTTAAAGATCGCAGATGGTTTACAATTACCGTTATTGGATTTGAAGTTGTACAACCTGGTTTTGTAAATGTTGCATTTAAAACTAAAGGAGGCCTGTCATTTAGTAAAGCCTGTAAGCCTGTAGTTGGATCAGTATATGTACTGGTTAATCCGAATTGCGTTACATTGGTAACATTTACTCTCGCTGGTTTAACTAAAAAACCTACATCAATACCTCCTACATCATTTCCTTCTGACAGATACGCAAAATAGTTTGGAGCTGGTTGGCCAGCGGCTAGTGCATCAGCATTTACTTTTATAGCAATAGCCTGAAGTACGGTAAGTTTTTCAACCTCAACAATACAAAGTATATCCGGCGTACGAAGTACATTGCGAATAGCGAGGGATACTTTATTAAGTCGGTTATTATAAGCTAAGGTGGTTAATACAGCATCTCCGTTTGGATCATTAATGTCGTCGTAAAATCTTTCGATATTAAATGATCCTACCGTAAGTTCATCAGCAGTTTGTGCTGGTACGGCAGTAAAAGTTAATCCATTATTACTTACAACCGGAGCAATGGAAGGATCAATATCAATTGTAAATACCCGGCTTCTGTAATCAAGCGGGCCCACCACATTGGTGAGTATTGCTCCTGTTCCTACATTTATAGCTGTTCCACCTATTGAAGTACTTCCAATACCAATTAATTCAGGATTTGCATCCCAGCGGGGTACAGTAAGGGGGGCACCGGGTGGTAATGGATCAGGTTGTTCAACACCCGGTTCACGGAAAGGTCTCGCCACCCCGGTAATTACAGCATAGAAAAATCCATTGCTTATAGATGTAGCAGCAGATTCAGTTTTGTTGCCCTGGGTTGGTGCAACAACTGTCATTGAACTTACCCGCACTCTCATGCTCTCAAATCGCTCGAGTTGGTATAAACCACCTGAAGGATTTGTATTGGTACTTGTTAACAGAATTGGTGTTGGCAAGGGGTTCCTGTACTCAAAATAGTAACGGAGGGAGAAACGATTTCCGTTTGTGCAGGACTGTTAGGGTCGGTTGAAGGGATAAATTCAGTAATGATTCCTGTTACACAAACACTGTTTCCAATTGCAGCAGCTGCAGGTGGTGCACTGGAAGTAAAAACAAAAATCCCTTCAGAAGTATTAGGGTCTGCGTCAATATTGGCATCGGGGGTTTGCATAAAGAATCCATTTGATCGCATGCCCGTTACAATACCGCTGGTTGTTTCTGCGTTTCCAACATATGGCGATAAATTACCAGACCCTTGTATCTGGGCAATTGTATGTGTTGGTGGACTGCATGGTGCACTAATTATTGTAATAGCAAAGGGTTTTGTTACTATAGTAAGGACTGCATCAATAACCTGTACGTTGAAATTAAAAGTACCGGCGCTTGTTGCGGTACCGGTAATAGCGCCTGAAGGTGCTAAGGATAAACCAGTGGGTAATGTTCCTGAAAAAAGTGAAAAAGTATAGGGAGGAGTGCCATTTGCAGCTAAAATAGTTTGATTATACACCACCCCGATAGTACCTGCGGAAAGTGGAGATGATGTGGTAATACTTAACGGACCAACACTACCATTTGAACTGATTGTAATATCATCAACGCCTACCCACTCATCATTGCCTGCCGCATTGGTAGTTAAAATCCGAACTTCTAACTGCGGTTGATTATTACAGATGGCAGGAAGGGTTACATCTACAGCTGTAACCAACGTGGCCAGGCTGGGACCTGTTGTTGCATCAGCTACAAATCCTGCCGGCAGGTTGGTAAAATTTCCACTACTGCTGATTCTATATTGCAATGCTACCGGTTGAATTGCATTATCTGCAGTAGCATCAAGATCTCTTAAATTATATTGAACCCTTATATTACTTCGTCCTGTTGAATTAAGATATATGATAAGGTGAGGAACGTCAGCAGTTCCTGATCCCTGCAAAGCGATTGCCGGATTAACAATACCATCAAATTCTGCTACGCCACCATTGTTAATAATTGTACTGGACTGATTGGCTATTACATCAAGATCATTTGCAACTGCAGACGCACCTGTTAAAAGAGTTTGGGGGTCAATTCCTGTTGAAGTTGTTATGTCTTGACCGAGAAATCCCTGGATACTTGTTACTCCAGACCAGTTATCATTTGCTGTTATTAATGTAGTATTTGTCCAGTCCTGTGTAAAAGATCCGCCTGCTAATGCATAGTAATTGGAATCGTAAATTCTGAAAGAAAAAGAAATGACAGCAAAAAGGAATAAGCAGAGTTTTTTCATAATCAGTTGTTTTTTAGAAAAGAATGAAATTCATTTCTTTATTTAAATAATACAAAATCAGGTAATTTTTTGAATAATAAAGTGTCGGTAGTATAATGTCGTTATATAAAGAACACAACTAAGCTAAGATAAAACAATCTATTAATTGTTAATAAACAAAACCTATGATCTATTTGTGTAGCTAAGCAGCGATTTATTCAACAACAGCCAGCCGGAAATCAATCACCCTTATTTGTAAAGAGGTGTTTCCATTCCATTCGTTGATGTCAATAGTAAAAACAATATCAACCGGTTTTTTTTGTTGCAATAAATAAAATTTATCCGCCATACCAAAACCAATTCCACTGATATTTATATTATCCTGTATGATGGAAAAACGGATATGCTGTTCCTTCACAATTTTTGACCAGCCATTATCCAATACGTTTCTGACAATGAAAACGGGTCGGAGATTTTCGGGGCCAAATGGCTCCATTTGAGAGATTATATCATAAAAAGATTGTTTGATATCCTTTAAAGTTATTTCTGCATCGATAATTATTTCTGGTATCAGCAACTCGGGGGTAATGGTGGATGACACCACTTCCTCAAATTTCTCTCTTAATAAACTTACCTGCTCCAATTCCATGGTCAATCCTGCAGCAGCAAAATGGCCGCCATAACCTAACAGATGTTCACGGCAGGCATGTATAGCTTCATACAAATTAAAACCCGGAACACTTCTGGCACTGCCGGTTGCATAGTTGCCTGATTGTGTTAATACAATAGTGGGTCGGTAATAATGTTCAATTAATCGGGATGCTACGATACCTACCACCCCTTTATGCCAGTGAGGTTGAAATACCACGGTTGATTTTCGCTGTTCCCAACTTTTATTTTGGCCAATTAAGGCCAGTGCTTCTTCAGTGATGGTTTTATCAGCTTCTTTTCTGTCAATATTATCACTGTGTAACAGTTCCGCATATTGCATAGCTTCTTCCTCACTTTCAGCAACGAATAATTGAACGGCTTTTTTTGCATCGTCCATCCGACCCGCTGCATTTACTCTGGGCGCAATCATAAATACCAGGTTGGTAATATGCAATTCTTTTACAAGGCCACTGAGTTTTGCCAGCGCTTTTATGCCAAAGTTTGGATTTTTATTTGCCTTGATAAGGCCATGAAATGCAAGAATCCTGTTTTCTCCTGTGATAGGTACAATATCTGCTGCAATAGCAGTCGCCAGCAGATCAAGATTTTCGAAGGCAAAGTCTGCTGGCAGATTTAATTTATCTGTCAATGCAGCTATCAATTTAAAGCCAACACCACACCCACATAATTCTTTATAAGGATAAGTACAGTCTTTTTGTTTTGGATTAAGGATGGCAACAGCCTTTGGTACTATTTCATCAGGGAGGTGATGGTCACAAATTATAAAATCAATGCCCATCTCCGTTGCATAAGATACAAGGTCAGTTGATTTAATACCACAGTCCAACGCAATAATAAGTGTAATGCCGTTTTCATTGGCATAATCTATACCTGCTTTGCTTACGCCATAGCCTTCCTTGTAGCGATGTGGGATATAAAAATCCAGATTTGGATGAATTTTTTTTAGAAACTGGTACATGCAGGCAACAGCAGTAGTGCCGTCTACATCATAATCGCCGAACACTAAAATTTTTTCATTGGTAACAATGGCAGTACTAATTCTTTCAACCGCTTTTTCCATGTCTTTCATTAGCCAGGGGCTGGGAAGATCCGTTAAAGAGGGGCGGAAGAAATCTTTTGCCTGGTCATACAATTCTATACCCCGGCTGACAAAAATCCTGCAAAGCAAAGGATGTATTTTTAATGCTTCCTGTAAAGCAGTAATTTTTGCCTCATCAGCTGTAAGTATTTTCCATCTCTTTTCCATGAATAAAAACATCTGATTAAATCCGCTGATAATAACTAATATTTTCTATCTGTTACAAAAAGCACCATGTCTTCTAATCCTTGTCTGACCTCACTTTCGGGAAACTGGTGAAGAAGGTCAAGTGCTTCCACTTTAAATGCATTCATTTTCCCTTTTGCATATTCAATTCCGCCTGTCTTTTCTACTGTATCAATTACCCATTGTACTTTTTTCTTATCCCGGTTATTATTTTTTACAATGTAAATTATTTTCCGCCTGGTAGCTTTATCGGTATTATTCAATGTATAAATAAGCGGAAGCGTAAGTTTTTTTTCTTGTATATCATTACCGGTTGGTTTGCCAACATTATCACTGGCATAATCAAATAAGTCATCTTTCAATTGAAAAGCCATTCCTGTCTTTTCTCCAAATAGTCTCATTTTTTCAGTCATTGCTTCATCATTACAGGCACTCCATGCCCCGGCTGCGCAGGCAGATGCCAGTAAAGAAGCTGTTTTATTCTGGATAATTTCATAATAAACAGTTTCATCCATATTCAGGCTTCTGGCTTTTTGCATTTGAAGCAATTCTCCCTCACTCATTTTTCTTACGGCATCAGAAAGAATATGTAAAACCTGGTAATCATTATTATTAAGGGATAGTAAAAGGCCTTTTGCCAGCAGATAGTCACCTATCAGCACATTGGCTTTAGCTTTCCAAAGGGCATACGACGAAAAAAAGCCACGTCTTTCCATCGAGTCATCTACTACATCATCATGCACCAGGGTAGCAGTGTGCAACAATTCTACAAGGGAAGCTGCTCTGTAAGTAGGTTCATTAACTTCGCCGCATAGTTTTGCTGAGAGAATGACAAACATGGGTCTTAGTTGCTTGCCTTTACGCTTGACAATAATCCGCATAATCCGATCCAGCAGAGGAGCCTGGCTTCTTGCAGCTTCTTTGAACCGGGCCTCAAAGACTTTCAGTTCATTGCTTATTAATTGTGTTGGTAAACCCATTTGTAAGTCGGGCAATTTACGACACAAATAAATAATTTTAGGTCCCGGGCAGCGAAAACAATACCCATCTTGACTAAGTGTTTGAATAATAAGAAGCAAATAGACCCAAATAAATATTCATAAAAATTTGGTAATTAATCCTTAATCTCTATTTTTGCTAATTATTAGGACATTGTATTTCAAATCTTAATCTTTAGTTATGGCAAGCAAAAAGTTTTTAATCCTCGCAGGTATATTCTGCCTGTTAGCGTCTACTAGTGGTTTCTCTCAAAAAATGGGAGCCAGCTACGACGTAAAAGATTCATCAGTAGTTCGTTCGAAAGATATGCCTCAGCATACAGAGTTTTTGAACGGAACCTATAATTTTCCTGCAAAACCCCGCAACCAGTGGGAAATAGGTATAAAAGCAGGCCTTTTTACTATAGCCGGTGACGTACCGTCTAGGACTTTATCACCTGGGTTTGGTCTTCATGTTAGAAAAGCCTTTGGTTATGTATTCTCAATGAGAGGACAATTTTTGTATGGTATAGGTAAGGGCCAGCATTTCCGCTCTGCCGAAAATCATCGTAAAAACACAGCCTGGAATAATAATGGCTATGGCGCTCCTTTAAGGTCAGGACCAGGACCAATTGTTTATGTTTCAGGACCAAATTCAACTCCTACTGCAAAAGACAAAGTTTTTTATAATTATAAAACTAAAGTTCAGGAAGTGGCACTGGAAGGTGTGTTTACCTTGAACAATATCCGTTTTCATAAGGCAAAATCCGCGATGAATATCTATGGATTCTTTGGTATAGGCGGAGCAGTTTATGAGGCAAAAGTTAATGCTTTAAATGGCGCTACTAAATATAATTTTAACGCTATTGCAAGCGCCCCTTATAAAGATAGAAAGACAACCCTTAATGCTTTAAAAGCGTTGCAGGATGATTCATATGAAACACCTGCAGAAGGTCAGGGTGATCGTCGTCCAAAGCTGTTTGATAAAACATTTAAACCTACAGGAAGTGTAGGTGTAGGTGTTGCTTTCAAATTAACCAACAAAATAAATCTTGCTCTTGAAGATCGTTTCACTTTTATTAAAGACGATTTATTGGATGGACAGCGTTGGGAAGAGCATGCCTGGGGTGATGCTGCTTTAACACGTGATTTTGATTCTTATAATATGTTCAGTTTGGGTTTGAATATTAACATAGGTAGTAAAGCAGTTGAGCCACTTTATTGGTTGAACCCATTGAACTACTCTTATAGTGAAATACGCAACCCTCGTTTAATGCGTTTACCAAAACCAGCTTTACCTGATAGTGATGCTGATGGTGTAACTGATCAGTTCGACCAGGAGCAAACTCCTTCAGGTTGCCCTGTTGATAGCCATGGTGTAACAAAAGATACTGATGGTGACGGTGTACCTGATTGTAAGGATAAAGAATTAATTACTCCAACATACTGTCAGCCAGTTGATGCAGATGGTATCGGTAAATGTCCTTGTGATCCAAATTGTGTAGGAAAAGCTCCTCCGGTTGAAGTTAAAACCTGTTCTCAACTTCTTGGATCTTTACCAAGCGTAGCTTTCAAAGCTGGTAATAATAGCCTGGATAATGATGCTAAAGCTGCTTTGGCAACTGTAGCTTCAAGACTTCGTAATAACGCAGGTTGTAAAGTAGTTGTTATCGGTTATTGCGCTTCTAACAAGAAGGAGCAGCAATTAAGCTGGGATCATGTAAACGCAGTTATTAACTATATGGTTGAAAAAGAAGGTATTAGCATTGATCGCTTTATCTTTAATTATGGCCAGGATGGTGGTGATTGTAACACAGTTGACTTACGTGCAGCTGCTGAAGGTGAAGATGGACCAAATACTGTTGAGCCTCCTCATCCAAATCTTCGTAAGAATAATTAATAAGTAGAACTTTTTGCTGATATAACCCTCCCGAATTATTCGGGAGGGTTTTTTTTGCTATATTTTGTCTTACATTATACTGGAAATAACGGTTCATATGCTTGTATGCTACCAATTAATGACTAAAAAGCATTGGCAGCTATATTTTATTCCGGTAATATTTACTGACCAATTAGCACCTGTTTATCTTATAAATCTTTTATTTATATTAATCTTAACGGGAAGTCTATGGCAGCATATCTTTTTTCCGCATAATTTGCCTTTATAAGTTAACTTTGCACACCTTTATGAGATTTACACTTTTATTTATAATGACTATTTTTTTGGTGGGTTGTGGCGGCAGTAAAAAACTGGCGAAAAAAAAAGCTGCTACCAATTCCAAGAGTAAGAGCCTCAGTAAGATTTTGAAAAACCCTGATCCGGATTTTAAATTGCGTATTGCAGAACAATACTATGTCAAAAAGAAATATACGCAGGCTCAGGCAATATATGAAGATGTGATGCCTTATTTCAAAACAGGTAAAGAGTTTGAGGATATCTATTATAAGTACGCTTATTGTGCTTATAATCTAGCTGATTATGCAAGCGCAGAAAATTTATTTAAAAGCTATCTGGAGATTTTTCCTAATAGCCTGAAGGCAGAAGAGGTAGATTATATGCGAGCTTATTCCTATTATAAGCAATCACCAAAATCTGAACTGGATCAAACAAATACGATAAAAGCAATGGGTATGATGCAGACCTTTATTAACACGCACCCCGGGTCCTTAAGAAATAAGGAGGCAAATGAGATAATGGACATTTCCAGGGCTAAGTTGGAGAAAAAGGATTATCAGAGCGCACAGCTTTATTTCGATATGGGTCAGTTCAGGGCAGCCGCAGTTTCTTATACCACTTTACTTAATGCCTATCCGGAATCGATCAGGGGCGATGAATATAAACTGATGATTATAAAATCGTACTTCCGGTTTGCAGAATTAAGCGTTGAGGAAAAAAAGATAGAGAGATTTGAGCAGGTTATCACGGAGTGTAACGAATTTGCAGATCGTTATCCTGACAGTAAATTAAAAAAAGAAGCAGACGATTTTTTAAATTTATCACATACTAATATCAAAAACTTAAATAATGAGCAAATTAAGACGGCAGCTTAGTGCAGGTATTACTAATAATGTAGAAACCCGCAACCTTGATGAAATAAAAGGCAAAACTGGCAATCTGTATGAGTCGATATCAATTATTGGTAAGCGGTCAAACCAGATTAATATTTCCCTGAAAGAAGAACTCCACAATAAATTAGAAGAATTTGCCAGTCATACAGACAGTCTTGAAGAAATTCATGAAAATAAAGAGCAAATTGAAATTTCACGGGCTTATGAAAGAATGCCTAATCCGGCATTACTGGCTACCCAGGAGTTTTTAGACGATAAAGTTTATTTCCGCAAGGGCGAAGATGAACTTTTTAGCTAATTTATTTTAGCAGCTTCAAACTATTTACAGCGATGGAATTCCGTCGCTTTTTTGATTTCAACAGGAATTTGTTTCCAGAATATTGAATGTCTTTTAAATAGTTATTCTGATATTGATGTTAATAGGAAAGAAAATATTATTGGGTATTACAGGCAGTATAGCGGCTTATAAATCAATTTACCTTGTTCGATTGCTGATAAAAGCAGGTGCTGAAGTCAAAGTAATTATTACACCCTCTGCTAAAGATTTTGTTTCCTCTCTTACCTTGTCCACATTAAGCCACAACGAGGTCCTTGCAGATCTTTTTGATGAGCAAAGCTGGGCTAATCATGTAATGCTTGGCCGTTGGGCTGATGTAATGATAGTAGCACCCCTAAGCTGCAATACCCTCGCTAAAATGGCCAATGGTCAATGCGATAACCTTTTACTGGCAACTTATCTATCGGCTACTTGCCCTGTAGTAGTAGCACCAGCTATGGACGAAGATATGTGGCACCACCCGGCAACAAAGGAAAATATCAAAAAGCTTGTATCGTTTGGTAATACTATTATTCCTGTAAATAAAGGTGATCTGGCCAGTGGCCTTGAAGGAGAAGGCAGAATGGCGGAACCTGAGCAAATAATGGACTTTATTACAACTAATTTTTTTTTGACCCGTCAACTGGAAGGTAAAAAAGCCATTGTTACAGCCGGGCCTACATACGAACCTATCGACCCTGTTCGTTTTATAGGAAATCATTCTTCCGGAAAAATGGGATTTGCTATCGCAAAAGAATTATACAATCGGGGAGCCGTTGTAACCCTGATAGCAGGGCCCACATCAATTGATACAACATTTAATGGTATTACTTTGATTAAAGTGAACACAGCCGGGGAAATGTATAAAGCTTCTACCGATGCCTTTGAAAATGCTGATCTGGCAGTAATGGCAGCAGCCGTAGCTGATTATACGCCCTTAACTCCGGAGAAAGAAAAAATAAAGAAAAAAGAAGAACTCCTTACGATTGAACTTACAAAGACAAAAGATATTCTGAAAAGCCTTGGAGATAGGAAAAAAGCAGGGCAGGTGCTAATTGGATTTGCCCTGGAAACCAATAACGGGAAACAACATGCCAGGGAGAAGTTGCAAAATAAAAATGCAGATATGATAGTGCTTAATTCATTAAATGATGCCGGTGCTGGTTTTGGACATGATACCAATAAGATTACTATATTCGAAAAAGGTGGCCAGGAATTCAACTTTGGCATTAAATCAAAAACTGATGTAGCTAAAGATATTGTTGATACTATAATCCGTCTTTATTATGCTTAAAAAATTAATTATTGCTTTCGCTTTTGTTGTTTCTACTATGTTTGCCAGTGGACAGGAAATCCAGGCAAAGGTCACCGTCATTGCCGCCCAGGTAAGTACACAGGTAGATAAGAAAATTTTCCAGACACTTCAAACCTCGCTGACTAATTTTTTAAACAACCGCAGATGGACCAGTGATGTTTTTCAACCCGGTGAAAAGATTCAATGTAATTTTCTCCTGAACATAGAAAAAGATCTGGGAAATAATGTTTTTAAAGGTAAACTAACTGTACAGGCTGCCCGCCCGATCTACAATACCAGTTACGTCTCGCCAATAATGAATTTCCTGGATGACAATGTGGCTTTCCGTTATGTTGAATTTCAGCCCATAGAATTTAATGAAAACAGAATTCAGGGTAATGACCCATTAGCAGCTAATATCACCGCCATGTTGGCTTATTATGTAAACATAATTCTGGGAATTGATTATGCTTCATTTTCTCTCCGGGGAGGCGACACCTATTTTCAAAAAGCCTGGAATATTGTAAACAATGCACCGGAGAATTCAGTTATTTACGGCTGGAAATCATTTGAAGGCCTTCGCAACCGCTATTGGTTGGCAGAGAATCTGAACAATAACCGTTTTGCCTTAGTACATGATGCCTTATATTCTTATTATCGTACCGGCATGGATCTTTTTTATGAAAATGAAGATGCTGGCCGGAATGGTATTTTGAATTGTTTAAATTTCCTGAATACCGTTAATTCAGGAAACCCCAATTCAATGATCATACAATTTTTTTTCCAGGGAAAAAGCACAGAGCTGGTAAAAGTTTTCAGTAAAGCCACTACAGAACAAAAGGGCAGGGCAAGAGAATTTCTAACCCGCCTTGATATTACCAATGGCACAGCTTATAAAGAATTGAGATGAGAAACTTTCTGTGGATAGTTCTCTTGTTGTTTATTACTTCTGGATGTAAAAACAAAGATAGTATCCCTGGTACGGTCTTGCCTCCCCAAAAAATGCAAGCGGTTTTATGGGATATGATGAGGGCTGATCAGTTTTTAAATGATTATGTTATAAATAAAGACACCTCGCTAAAAAAAATTCCCGAAAGCCTGAAATATTACCAACAGATATTTGCTATTCATAAAATAAATAAAGAACAATTTCAGCAAAGTTTTTCTTTTTATCAATCACATCCTGTTTTACTCAAAGCATTGATGGATTCATTAAGTAATTTTGTAAGTGATACACTTAAACAACCGGCTATACCTGATACGGGTTTATCAATCACCGGGAAGGACACAATAATTAAGAAGATAAAGAAGAAAGGAATAAAACTAAATTAAGTCCATCAATTTCTTATTGGCAAGTTCACTAATTTTACCATCTAATTATTTATTCATGAACAAGGTTATTGGTTTGGCTGACGAAGCTATTAACGATATCCAGGACGGGGCCACTTTAATGTTCGGTGGTTTTGGATTATGTGGCATTCCGGAAAATTGCATAGCAGCACTGGTAAAAAAAGGAATAAAAAATCTTACTTGTATTTCCAATAATGCAGGAATTGATGATTTTGGAATTGGATTAATGCTGAAACAAAAGCAGGTAAAAAAAATGATCTCTTCTTATGTAGGGGAGAATGCAGAGTTTGAAAGACAATTACTCAGTGGAGAATTGGACGTAGAGTTGATACCACAGGGAACACTGGCTACCCGGTGTATGGCTGCCGGTTATGGTATGCCAGCGGTGTTTACTCCGGCGGGTGTAGGAACAGAAGTAGCCATCGGAAAGGAGTTGAGGCAATTTAATGGAAAAGATTATTTACTCGAAAAAGCGTTTGAAGCTGATTTTGCATTGGTAAAAGCATGGAAAGGTGATACAGAAGGTAATTTAATTTATAAAGAAACAGCAAGAAATTTTAATCCACTGATGGCCATGGCGGGGAAAATAACAATTGCTGAAGTTGAACACCTGGTACCTGCCGGAGAACTTGATCCGGATAATATTCATACACCGGGAATTTATGTGCATCGTATTTTCCGGGGAGAGAAATATGAAAAAAGAATTGAACAACTTACCACCCGGAAAAAAGTTTAATAAATAATAAGATGGCATTGACAAAAGAACAAATAGCCCAGCGTATCGCCAGGGAATTGAAAAATGGGTTCTATGTAAACCTTGGAATCGGCATACCTACCTTGGTGGCCAATTATATTCCTGCGGGAATAAATGTTGTATTGCAAAGTGAAAATGGTTTACTTGGTATGGGTCCCTTTCCATTTGAAGGAGAAGAAGATCCCGATCTGATTAATGCCGGCAAACAAACTATTACCACAGTACCCGGATCTGCTTTTTTTGATTCTGCCATGAGTTTTGGCATGATAAGGGCCGGCAAAGTTGATTTAACCGTGTTAGGTGCCATGGAAGTAAGTGAGAAAGGTGATATAGCTAACTGGAAGATACCCGGTAAAATGGTGAAAGGGATGGGCGGGGCTATGGATCTGGTAGCCAGTGCTAAAAACATTATTGTTGCCATGATGCATAGCAATCCCAAAGGAGAGTCAAAACTATTACCTGCCTGTACCTTGCCATTAACAGGTGTAAACTGTGTAAAAAAAATCGTTTCTGATATTGCTGTGCTTGATGTTACTCCAGATGGGTTCAGGTTACTCGAAAGGGCTCCGGGAGTATCAGTAGAAGAAATACAAGCCAAGACGGCGGGTAAATTAATTATCGAAGGGGAAATACCGGAAATGCAGTTTTAACTATGCAGGAAGAAATTTAATAACCTCTCCTTTTCTTATTCTATCAGGTTATTTTTTACGGCAAAGAATACCAACCCGGCGGTATTCTTACTACCAAAGCGTTCCATCAACCTGTCTTTAATAGCTTCAACCGTTCTTGGACTGATCTCCATTTTTTGGGCTATTTCCTGGGCGGTAAACTCCATACAGATAAAACGGATCACATCTTTTTCTTTATCGCTAAGGGTAATTTCACTGTTTAATGAAGGCACTACTTTTTGGCGGGAATGAGATTTTTTAAGAAGTATGCGATTTACAAAATTGTTCAGGTAATAACCTTTCTCATATACTTCCATGATAGCACGACGGATCTCATGGGGCTCTGCATTTTTAAGTAAATAACCATTAGCGCCATTCTCCATCAGGTGATAGACAAATCGTTCGTCTTCATACATACTTAATATCAGCACTTTTATCTGCGGAAATTGTTTGCTGATTGCTTTAGTAGCTTCTATTCCATCTTTCCCCGGCATACGGAGATCCATTAAAACTACATCTGGTTCAGAAGCAGGTAATCCATTCAGCAGGTCATCTCCGTTTTCTGCTTCCTGTACAAACTTGACATTGGTAAAAGGTCGAAGGGACAGAATAACTCCCTTACGAAATATTTTGTGATCATCAGCAATAGCTACCTTAATGACTGCCATAGTTTCAGATAATGGATAAAATTAACAAATTTAGTTCACATTAGTACTTACTCGTAAGGTTCATCCTTAGGCATTTCAATAGTTACTTTATAATAAGTTTGAGAAACATCTTTTTCAAAATTGATATGGCCTTCTACTAACCGCAGGCGACTGCTGATATTTTTCAATCCCAAACCCACATTACTTTTATTCAGTTTATCAAAATCAGATTGAACGATACCACGACCATCATGATGAATGCGGAGATAAAATTTATCGGCATGCACATTTTGTGTAAGGTGGATGAAACTGGCATTACTGTGTTTGAGGATATTATTGATCAGCTCCTGCACAATGCGGAAAATAACCAGTTCTTTTTCTCCTTTCAACCGGTCTTTGTATTCATGAAAACGGCTGCTGGCATTCATAGCACCCGAGCCGCTTATTTTCTGAAACAGATCGTTGATGGCAGATTCTAACCCGAAATTTTTCAATGTAGGTGGCATCAGGCTATGACTGATATTGCGGACAAGCTGGATGGTATCATCAATGATCTGGCGGGCCTGGAAGATAGATTGCAGCTGGGTGGCTTTATCCTGGTTGACCAGGTTCTCGTTCAGGTAAAGGCGGGCAGTAGCCAGTAATGGCCCTGCATCATCGTGCAGGTCGGCAGCAAGGCGTTGGCGTTCTTCTTCCTGAAGTTTGATTGAGGCATTCAGCAATATCTTTTGTTGCTCCTGCTCCATCAGGTTGATCTTATTCTGAAAACGAAGCACTCTTCGCTGGTGAAGCACGATAAAGATGATCAGGCTGACTGTAAGCACCACCATGCCCAATGTGCCTAAGAAAAGCACAGTGGAAACTCCGGAATTATTTGTGGCTTGTAAGAAAAACATAATGGGTGGTGGTTGATTATCTTAGATCTATGTCTAAAAATGGTATATGAGATTCTTTAAATTTCGATTCAGTAATCTTCATTTGTCTTAAATAATAAAATAAAGCAAAGGAAAAAATAATATTTTTTAATATATCACCTAAATATGAATAGAAAAAATATTGATCAAAAAGCTCGGTTTCAAGATTGTTTACAAGAATATTAAAAAAGAATGTAATACTTAAATAAATTAGAATACCAGTTACAAACCAAAAGAAAGAATTTCCCAACAAACTGCTATACATATTTTTAAAGTACTGAATAAAGAAGAATATTATAAAAAGAAATAATAGTAATGATTCTATACCAATAGGTATAGAATCCATTCTTTTTATATTATTTGTAGAATAAAAAAACACAAGAAAAATTAGGAAAAAAGTTGAACATAATAACATTACAAGTTTATGCTTTTTTGAGCTTATAAAATTCCAAATGATAAATGTAAATGTTGAATATTCTATGCTTGTGTATATAAAATAATATAGCTTTTTGGAAAACAAGCTTTT
>JANMLJ010000001.1:0-3580 GCA_031372465.1 Chitinophagaceae bacterium
AATTACAGATGCATGGGCATTGAAGGCTTTAATATTTGAAAATTCAGAAAGAGGATATGTAGGAATGAACACACCGGGGAATGATAATAAACAGTATGCTTTAAATATTATGCGATGGTTAACTGGATATTTAAAATAACAAGTTGTTGATCCTGGTTGTGCTTAGTGTTCTATAAAAAAAATGTTCAATCGTTATTCGGAGTCCCCGTTGTCCTTAGTGTTCAAAAAAAATAAAAAATCATCGAACGTTATCCGGAGTCCCCGTTGTTCGTAGTGTTCCAATAAATAAAAAAATCTTGAATGGTTATTGTTAGTCTGTGACTAACTATCAGCCTCAAACAGGCTGTAAAACTCTTTCTTCCCAGCCGGATTAAGGAAACCCAACTATAAAATAATAAACCCGTTTTGAAATGAAACTTCCCAAAGTACTGTCGTTGGTGAAGACTTAACGCTTACCATTGCAGTGAGGCCAGACTATGAAGAAAAAACCAGGATATTAAGACCAAAAAATTATTTTACCTTTACCATAAAAGAAAACAGCATGTCATTTCAATATACATACGATGCCAAGGGTAAGCCGATAGGTGTGTTTGTCCCCATCAATGAATGGGAAAAACTGACTACAGGGCTTAAGAATACAAAAAACCGCAGCAGTAAAAACAGGATACTGAAATCTGTGGAAAAAGGAATGATGCAGGTAAAAGAAATTGAGAAAGGCAAACTGAAATCTATCTCTCTCAAACAATTGCTGGATGCCCTTTAATATTGAAGCCACTCCCGGATTTTTAACTGAAGCTAAAAAACTGGCTAAAAAGTACCCTTCTCTGAAGAATGATATCGCTGGTCTAGCAAATTTGTTGATGACAAATCCCACTACAGGAACTCCGCTTGGAAAAAACGCTTACAAAGTCCGTTTGACCATTACTTCAAAAGGCAAGGGTAAGAGTGGAGGCGCAAGGGTTATCACCTGTGTAAAAATAGTAGCCACAACTGTTTATCTTGTTTCTATCTACGATAAGTCTGTTCAGGGTGATATATCAGATAAGGAATTGAAAGAAAGAATTAAAAGTTTACCAGAATAAACTAAATGCCCCTCCTTCCCAGCCGAGTCTCATCGCCCGGGCTTGTGTGCAGGCATGGACTCGGCGTTCTTTAAAATTTCTTTACTATTTACGCCGAGTCCCCCTGCGCACTTTGCCTGGCTGTGAGACTCGGCTGCGAAACAGAAAAGAGGATTGCCTTTGATTGATCATTTAAAAGACTGATAATCAACCACACACCCATTCTCCTTTACAATTATACTCCTCCAAAGAATAATTAACAATTTACTTGTGACTTTGCAATTAATTTTGTAAAATTACCGTCCAATCCGTACCTGATCCAATTCCAAAAACATATTGTTCGCCATCTGAATTCATCTAAGTATAAAATTATTCGATCCCTGATGAATTGCCTCTCCTTTAAAAAACCATCAGGGTATAGAATGGGTTTTATTCAAAAAAATCATTTTGATTATGAATGAACATGGCAACTATTCCCGTACTTCTTCTACTGACTCCAAAATGGAGGTCAGGGGCAAATTTTTATACCTTGGTAAGGAGAAATTTTATGTAAAAGGGGTAACCTACGGCACTTTCTGTCCGGATGTAAATGGTATGCAATTCCCTGATAAAGTGGTTATAGAAAAAGATTTTAGCCTGATGGCTGCCAGGGGTATTAATTGTGTTCGTACTTATACCACTCCCCCGGAATTTTTATTGGACCTGGCGGGTAAATATGGGCTAAAAGTGATGGTCGGGTTGGCCTGGGAACAGCATATAACTTTCCTGGATGACCATAAAGTTAAAGCTGACATTATTCAAAGAATAAGCGAAGCGGTCAAATCATGCAAAAGGCATCCGGCTATTCTTTGTTATACCATTGGTAACGAAATACCTGCACCGATCGTAAGATGGTATGGCCCTAAAAAAATAGAAAATTTCTTAAAGAAGATCTATCAAACAGTCAAAGCCATAGATCCGGATACACTAATTACCTATGTCAACTACCCTACTACTGAATACCTGGATCTGAGTTTTCTTGATTTCGATTGTTTCAATGTTTATCTCGAAACACCCGATAAATTAGGAAACTACCTTTCAAGACTCCATAATCTTTGCGGTGACAGACCATTAGTATTGGCAGAAATAGGATTAGATAGTTGTCGTAATGGCGAAGCAAAACAAGCCGAAACATTAAGTTGGCAGATAGCCACCATATTTGAAAAAGGATGTGCCGGTATGTTTGTTTTTGCGTGGACAGATGAATGGTGGCGGGGAGGATTTGAGATCGAAGATTGGAATTTTGGATTGGTGGGTCGTGACCGTGAACCCAAACCTGCCCTGGCTGCTGTTTCATCAGCCCTCGAAAAAATACCCTTTGCACAAAAAGAAAAGCTTCCGCTTATTTCAGTGGTTGTTTGTTCCTATAACGGATCAGCTACCATACGGGAATGCCTGACCGAAATTTTTAAACTGGATTACCCTTCCTATGAAGTTATTGTGGTAAATGATGGGTCTAAAGACCGGTTGGCAGAAATTGCCGGTGAATTTCCGGTAAATCTTATCTCTACTCCCAACAGGGGTTTAAGTAATGCGCGGAATACCGGTATGCATCATGCGAAAGGTGAGATTGTAGCCTATATTGATGATGATGCTTTTCCTGATCCGCACTGGTTACAATATCTTGCCTATGCATACCAGCACTCTGATCATGGTTGTATCGGTGGACCGAATATTGCCCCTTCCGATGATGGATTTATCGCCACCTGTGTGGCCAATGCTCCGGGTGGGCCAGTACATGTATTATTGTCTGATGAAATAGCAGAACATGTTCCCGGTTGCAATATGACCTTCCGGAAAGATGCGTTGATGAAGATCGGTGGGTTTGATCCTGTTTACCGGTCGGCAGGCGATGATGTGGATGTTTGCTGGCGGATACAACAGTCAGGAAGAACGGTTGGCTTTCATCCTTCTGCATTGGTATGGCATCGCCGTCGAAATTCATTCAAAGCTTATTGGCGACAGCAAAAAGGATATGGAAAAGCAGAAGCATTGCTGGAAGCAAAATGGCCGGAGAAATATAATTCATTCGGACACTTATCCTGGGCGGGTCGTATCTATGGAAATGGGTTTACGATGCCGGTAAAAATGAAAAAAGATAAAATATTTCATGGCACCTGGGGTACTGCTTTGTTTCAATCTGTTTATAAACCGGCCGAAGGTTTCTGGAACTCTATACCGTTGATGCCGGAATGGTATTTATTTTCAATGGTACTGGCAATACTGGGCACTGCTGGATTTTTTTGGTCGCCTTTACTTTGGTGTTGGGCTTTTTTTGCAGCTTCTATTGCTATCGTAACAATTCAGGCCTTTGTCAGTGCTTCAAAAAATGTTTCCCTATCGCCTGCGCAAAAGAAAAAAAGCAGGTATCAACTATTCATCACCGTTTTACATATCATTCAACCGATAGCCAGGTTATATGGTCGGTTTATTCATGGCTTAACACCCTGGAGAAAAAGAGGTGCAGGTTTCAACCCAAA
>JANMLJ010000036.1:0-2252 GCA_031372465.1 Chitinophagaceae bacterium
AAATAGTTTCCACCTTTGCTTACAATATCAATCAGCTTCTTTATTAAATCCTCCGTTGATTTATACTTGTCATTGGGTGAATAACTCCAGCTGCTTGCCATGGTCATACAGGTTTCCCACGGATAAGGTAAACCATTATCAGGAATATGTTGCTCAGGAGTAAGATAGTTTTGCTGTTCACCGGGAACATCGCGATCTACCACAATTAATCCCGGTTGCTTTGCTCTGGCATTTTTTGCAAGCAATGGCATATTGATATCCTGGTTTTGTCCATTGATGGAAAAATGACTTTCATCATAATACCTGATAAAATCCTTTTTGGCCTGTTCCTCTGTTTTCTTTCTTACCCAACCACCATCCAGCCACAGGATATCAATTTTTCCATAGTCAGTCATCAACTCATCAATCTGCTTATGCGTATAATCAACAAATTTTTTCCATGTTTCAGGATGTTTTTTTATATCATAGTTTGCGTTTCTATCCAATGGAGGAAAACGGTTCCACCAATAATCATTACTGTGCCAGTCTGGTTTTGAAAAATAAGCTCCTACCCATAGTTTCTGAGAACGAAATGCGTTAAATATTTCTTTGGTTACATTACTTCGGGGGTTTGTTGAGAACTGACATTCTTTATCCGTTATTTTATAGTTAGTTGTTTTTGTATCAAACATACAGAAGCCATCATGATGCTTGGTGGTAAACACTACATATTTCATTCCGGCATCTTTTGCTGCAGCTGCCCATTTATCAGGATTAAATTTTGTTGGGTTAAATGTTGTTTTCAGATTTTCATACTCCTTTACATAGGTAGTATAATTATCAGCAGGTCGTTTCTGTATTCTCGCTCCCGTTGCCCAGCCAACATCCTCCGGACAAATACTCCAACTTTCTACTACGCCCCATTGACTGTATGGCCCCCAATGCATTAATAATCCAAACTTCAGGTCTTTCCACTCTTCCAATTTTCGTTGCACCAGCGGATCAGCATCAGGATAATAGTCTTGTTGCTGTGCAAATAAACTGATATTGGTTAGCAGCTGAATTACAATCAACAGACATACTGTGTTTAAAAATTGTTTACTGCTTTTCATAATTTTTCTTTTTATAAAATTTTCAATTCCCTTCAAAAATAAATTGCTGATTTTCACCCCGTACTTTCCTACTGACTAGTTTTAAAAGTGTTTTATTACTTCCAGTATTTTAAAAATATCTCTCCCATCACCGGATACCCATCATCACTGTCCTTCGCCTTTGCTTTTTGTATTAATAATTCATTTTTCAAATTTTGGATTATTTTTTTATACACTTTATCATTAATAGCATTATGCAATTCCTGAGGATCTTTTTTTATATCATAGAATTCCCAGGCAGGCACTGTTGTTACTTTAGCGGCTTCTTTTTTTCCCAGTGGCTGGCCATAATAAAATATAAGTTTATAGTGCTGCGTTCTTATTCCAAAATGTGCAGGTCTTGCAGGACTATGTTCCCAGTAACGATAGTACATTGAAGTACGCCAGCCTGGAGATGTATTTCCCCTTACGTTCTCCCTGAAACTTTGTCCCTGAACAAAAGCTGGTTTTTTAATGCCTGCATAATCTGCAAACAACGCTGCAAAATCAATATTCAAAATAATATCGTCAATCCGTTTACCGCCTTTTATTTCTTTTGGATAACAAATGACAAAGGGCATACGTGCAGATTCTTCATACATCATTCGCTTGTCAAAAAAACCATGCTCACCTAAAAAATATCCCTGGTCGGAAGTATAAATTACTACAGTGTTTTTTGCTAAACCTGCGTTCTGCAAATAATCAAGTATTCTCCCTAAATTTTCATCAATGGCGGCGCCACAGCGCAAATAATCCTTTACAAATTTTTGATATATTTTTTTTCTTGCCTGGATGCTGTCAAGACCAGCAATAGAAAAAGGCATTCCGGGATAGCTTGTCCAGAATTTATCAGGATTTTTTTGAAATTCTTCCCATCGGGCTTCAAGCTCTTCCACAGGCTGACCGGTAAATGACCTGCCATTTGCTTGCGGACCAAAATCATATAGTGATACAGGGCCTGGAATTTCTACATCATTATATAAATCTTTCAACCTGTCAGGATATTCAAACGGCTCATGCGTTGCTTTGAAATGTGTCATTAAAAAAAATGGCTTATCAGGGTTTCTATTTTTTAACCATTCAATTGAAAAATCAGTAATTATATCTGTATTATAACCGGGATATTTTTTACCGGTTGTAATA
>JANMLJ010000037.1:0-6830 GCA_031372465.1 Chitinophagaceae bacterium
GTGCTTCATGAATGTTCTGAAACCAGGGCACGGTGAGGTGGCAATCCATATGTAGAACGCTACCATACTTAATTACCCGAAGATTGTGAAGATCAACCCAATTTTCCATTCTGTTCGCATCCAGGATCTGTACCATTCTTGTCAGAAGCTGTACATCTGCCTCATCCATAATGCCGGCAATTGAACGTCGTACAATCTGGTAGCCGGTATAAATAATAAACCCTGCAAATAAAATAGCCACTGCACTATCAATCCATTTGTAACCGGTAAAATATAACAGAATAAGGCCGGCAATAATACCAATGGTAGACCAGGTATCCGTTTGTAAATGTTTTCCACTGGCCATTAAAGCCATTGAATTATTCTTTTTACCGGTTCGGAGACAAAAATACCCAACGATAAAATTTATGATAGCTGTTATTGCCACCAGCCAGATCCCAAAATCAATTTTTTGTAGTTCAACAGGATGAATAAGATGCTGAATTCCTTTGTATAAAATAATCGCTCCTGCACTTCCTATCAGGGTTCCTTCTATTGCTGCAGAAAGAAACTCCGCTTTTCCATGCCCGTATGGATGATCCCAGTCACGTGGTTTGGCCGCAACATATAAACTATAGAGACCAATAAAACCTGCAGCTACATTAACTATACTTTCCAGGGCATCCGTAAGAATAGCAACAGAGTGTGTAGAATAATAGGCAATAAACTTTATTACCAGCAGCAGAACAGAAATTACTGCTACCCATTTTTGAATAGAAAGATTTTGTTGCGATTTTTCCAATTTGCAAAAAATTAGTCCCCTATACTTTCTTTTGAAAATTTCAACCACTCACTGCGGGCAAAGGGAAGAAATTCCGGTGGTGCTGTTACAAATTCTTTTTCTGATTCGTAGCGACCGAATGTTCTTAACATTTCTTCCATCTCATCTTTTAGTTTTGGCGAACTCTCCAGGTTTACATCTTTTTCCGTTACGGTGTATTTAAAATCCGGGCTATAGGTTAACCACCTGTTTCCTTTCAATGTATATTTTACACCGTTTTCATATAATACCAATTTCATTGTAGCAGGTGATACATCACCCCGGCAGGCCATGGAATATTGTACTTTGATTTCTGCAATACCATTTTTATCAAGATCGGTGACCGTGGCAGATCCCGGAATAAATTCGCAGGTAATATCTACGGGGCAGGACGTTACGGCATCATTAATAAACCATACCTGCTCATAGTCCCCATCTTTTTTTGCATAATGATAAGCATGTATTTCAGCTGACTGTGCTACTTCGCCGTTTTTATCTTTTTCATCATGTGGTGCATCAGCAGAAGTGATAAGAATATTTTCGCCAAGTTTATCATTCCATTTCCAGGCTTCCAGCGCCTTACCTTTTATAGTGATGGATGCCGGTATTTCAGCAATGGCCATTTTAACAGGCGTAATACTTAGATTAACGATATCATTGCCCTTTGTTATGTCATTACTTGCTGAGTCAGCATTGTTGTTACCCGTGTCTTTTTTAGAAGATGAATTACAGCTGAATAAACAAACTGCAAAAAAGAAGCCTATTAAAACTCTCATAGTAGTTGTTTTTTGTTGCCCAATATACAGAAATATTATTGGCAATTATTCATGAAACAATACCTGCAAATTAAGGAAGGGTCAGGATAATTTACCTGATCAAACTCACTTTTTACCAATGATCCTCTTTTTTAAAATGCGTTTGCCCGTCATAATTGTCAATATAAAAATCAGACTGGCAACCGATCAAAAAAAACTATTTCCTTTTAGTTGTACTAAAATATTGCCGGATATACCTGCCAATCCGGGTATAAAATTCTTTATTGAATAATTGTGAATCCCTGGTTGCCTTATAAATCAGAAAAAGACCCAGGGGCAATAAAATAAAAGTGGCCATCCACATACCCGTAAAAGGTGTAAGGGTGTCTTCTTTGGCAAATTTTTCACCGGCAGTGCTGGAAAAATAAAATAACATAAAAAAGATAATAGCAAATATCAACGGAGTGCCAAGACCTCCCCGGCGAATAATTGCTCCAAGTGGTGCACCAATAAGAAACAAAATTATACAGGCCAATGACAAAACAATTTTACGATGCCATTCAATCTGATGCCTCCGCAGGTTTCTTTCTTTAGCCTCGATGGTCATCATAAAGGATTCATTGATGATTTTGATTGAACCCGTGCTATTTTTAATATTCTGGTTCACAATTTTTATAGCCGAATCAGGCAACAACTCATCAAAATTTTTAACTTTTTTCAGCTTGCTGATATCAGGTAATGATTCTTTTTTCCAGGAGGTATCGATCAATGCCGCAAATTGAAAACTTCGCAGAATATCTTTTTCCGTTTGGTCTTTAAGCTGTTTGTTTTCCCGTTTCAGGGAATCGATGGCTTTTTCCAGTTGCCGCATACTATACATCCTTTCATTATTCTTATTTACACTATCAGCTGTCCGGTTATTAAAGCCTAAGGTACTCAGGTCAAATTGTTTTTTATATTCTTTAAAACCAATTCGTATATACTCTGTATTCGCCGTATCATAATAATCACCTCTTTCCTGGTATCTACAGCCGTCTTTTAAGTTAAATTCTAAAAAGCGCTTATTCGGTGTAACGCTCATTACCCCACTTTTCGCAATGATGAAATTATCCTGTAAAGGATTTCCCTGTTCATAAATGATCACATCCCTGATTACACTGTCATTCGCTTCTTTTTTTCCGATCTTAATAGCAAAATTTGGGATCTTGTCATAAAAAACTCCCTCTTTCAGATCAAATGCAGGTTTTGACCATACAATATCCGAAAGCAATGTTCTTGATTTCAGATTAGCAACCGGTATCACATAATTAGCAAAGGCAAAAGCTACTCCTGCCAGTATAATAGATACTATAAATAAAGGTCGCATAAAACGTACCAGGGAAATCCCCGCAGATTTGATAGCTACCAGTTCAAAACTTTCGCCAAGATTTCCAAACGCCATAATAGAAGAAAGAAGAATAGCCAGGGGTAAAGCCAGGGGTACCAGCACCGCACTCTGGTAAATGATAAACTCAATGATTATTTTTGTATCTATTCCTTTTCCAACAAAATCATCAATGTATAGCCAGAAGAACTGCATCACCAGTACCAGCAACGTTATAAAGAACGTTGCGATAAAAGGACCAATAAAGGATTTGATAATCAGTATATCTAACTTCTTGAACACTTATCTTTAATTTATGAGTCAGGCAAAAATAAGGCTTTCGCAAAAGGAGATGGAACTGGTTAGCAGCGGTGACCTGATTTTAACAAAGAATGCCATTCTTCAAAAAGCGAATCATTTATTATCCGGCTTGCAGGAAAAAGAGCTGCAGTATCTGGAATACTTTGCTGCCCAATACTCCGATATGCTATTTCACAGCTCTGCCAAAATTTCGAAAGGAGAAAATTACAAAGGTCTTCCGTATTTAATTCTTGATTATCCAAGGGTTTTTGAGCAGGAACATATACTCGCTATCAGAACGATGTTCTGGTGGGGAAATTTTTTTAGTATTACGCTTCATCTGTCTGGCAGGTATAAAATAGAAAAAGAAGAAAAACTAATCAATGCCTTTACGGAACTGAAAGAAAAAGGATATTATCTGAATATCAATGAAGACCCGTGGGAGCATCATTTTGAAGCAGATAATTATATACCTGTTGCAGAAATAAGTAATGTTGAATTTGAAAATTCAATCAGGAAAAATAATTTTATAAAACTGGCCAATAAAATTGAACTCCAGCAATGGGAAGATGCAGAAGAAATATTGCTGGGATCTTTTAAACGACTTATCACTCTATTGACTGAGTAAGCAATAGCAAATCCATTTAAGCGATTTTTGCAAATTGTCGGGCAGGGTTAACCTCCCAGGCGGTGAAATAGTTCTTTTACCTGGTGATCCCATAATGAAGTTTGATCCTTAATCTCTTTTTTCTCCGCAAAATCCTTAATAATGAGAATCGTTTGGTTGGTAATTTCGGATTTATCAATCCGGAATTCAAAATATTCCTCTTTGGGAGCAGTTTGCCAATGAAACCTGATAAATTTATCCTGCTCCTTTTCAACGAGGTCAGCTTTTTCAAAAGCTCCGTTCCAGCCAAAGTAATAAATATTATCTCTTTCATCAACCACTTCTGCAAACCATTCTCCCAGACCTGCAGGGCTGGTAAGGAATTCGTACAATATAGTTGGCGAACAGCGGACTGGAAATTCCAGGGTGTATAGTTGTTTACTCATTCTACTTCTCTCTTAAAATCATCGCATTGGATGCAATAATAGAAAATAATTCATTGCCGCAAAATAATTTATGGTTTATTTTCCTTTTATTTCAAGGCAAATCCAATTTGGCAAAATAAAATCCATACTAAAACGTTAATAACTTGTCAATATTTATTTGACTTTTGGTAAAAATTGTTTAAATTGCCTTGAAGTTCAATAAGTTCTGATAAATTACCAACCTATGGTGGGTATTTATAGCGTCATAAGAATTAGCTACTAATAATTCTTACCTCTTTAAATAAACCATACTAAAAACCATTCCTATGAGCATGAGACAACTAAAAATCACGAAATCGATTACAAATCGAGAATCCCAAAGTTTAGAAAAGTATTTACAAGAGATCGGCAAAGTGGAACTAATCAGTCCGGCGGAAGAAGTAAAATTAGCCGTCCTTATCCGGCAAGGGTGCCAAAAATCGTTGGATCGCCTGACAAAAGCCAATCTTCGTTTTGTGGTATCTGTAGCTAAACAGTATCAAAACCAGGGCTTATCCCTCCCCGATCTGATTAATGAAGGAAATGTTGGATTAATCAAATCTGCACAGCGTTTTGATGAAACCCGCGGTTTCAAATTTATCTCCTATGCTGTATGGTGGATTCGTCAGAGCATATTACAGGCCTTAGCCGAACAGTCAAGAATTGTACGTTTACCCTTGAATAAAGTGGGGCTTACCAATCGTATCCAGAAAGCCTTTTCACTATTGGAACAGCAGTTTGAAAGAGAACCTTCTGCCGAAGAACTGGCGGAAGTGCTGGATATGGATATAGAAGAAGTTACCGCTACCCTTGGTATCAATACGCGTCATTTAAGTATGGATTCGCCATTATCCGATGGGGAGGAAAATACATTGATTGACGTATTAGAAAATGCTAATGCAGATAAAACTGACGGCCTTCTGATACATGAGCAATCATTAAAAACAGAAATTGACCGTAGCCTGAAAACGCTTACCGATCGTCAAAAAGAAGTTATTTGTTACTTTTTTGGAATAGGTGTTGACCATCCAATGAGTCTTGAAGATATCGGAGAAAGATTCAGCCTGACCAGAGAAAGAGTCAGACAAATTAAAGATAAAGCACTCACTAAACTAAAGGCTTCCAACCGTTGTAATATGTTGAGAACCTATTTAGGAAACTGATCAATTAAAAAATACTGAAATAAAATTTTACACGTCTGATTTACTACAAGCCAAATTAATACGCAAAGTAGTATCTTTGCACTTCTTTAAAAGTGAACATTAACTGTTCACTTTTTCTTTTTTACCGGGATGTCAGGTTGAGCTTGTCGAAACCGTATAATGAAAATAAATTCATCACCCTTCGGCAAGCTCAGGGTGACAGCCGAAAATGAATAGCAGAAAATGTTCAACAGTTTACAGGAAAAATTAGAATCAGCCTTTAAAAACCTAAAAGGCCAGGGTCGTATTACCGAACTCAATATTGCCACTACGTTAAAAGAAATACGCCGTGCACTGGTAGATGCGGACGTTAATTATAAAATCGCCAAAGATTTTACGGATAAGGTAAAAGATAAAGCTACAGGTGAAAAAGTAATCAATGCGATCTCCCCCGGTCAATTGATGACCAAGATTGTACAGGATGAATTAGTGGAATTAATGGGTGGACAGGAAGCTGCTTTTAACGCCAAAGGAAATCCTGCTATTATTCTGATCGCTGGCTTACAGGGTAGTGGTAAAACAACTTTCAGTGGTAAGCTGGCCAATTTTCTGAAAACAAAGAAAGGCCTCTCTCCTATGTTGGTAGCGGCTGACATTTATCGCCCGGCTGCCATGGAACAATTAAGAGTTTTAGGTGAACAAATAAATGTGGATGTTTATATTGAACCGGAAAATAAAGATGCAGTTGATATAGCCAGAAATGCTATCAAAGAAGCCAGAAGTAAGAATAAGAATGTAATCATCATAGATACTGCCGGCCGGTTGGCGGTGGATGAAGTAATGATGAACGAAGTGGCCAATATCAAAAATGCTGTTAACCCGCAGGAGATATTGTTTGTGGTGGATAGTATGACCGGACAGGATGCCGTGAATACGGCCAAAGCATTTAATGAGCGGCTTGATTTTACCGGTGTTGTATTGACCAAATTAGATGGTGATACAAGAGGTGGTGCTGCCCTGTCAATTAAATACACCGTAAACAAACCCATCAAGTTTACCAGCAGCGGTGAAAAAATGGATACCCTGGATGTTTTCTACCCCGAAAGGATGGCACAGCGTATCCTTGGAATGGGTGATATTACCAGTTTGGTAGAGCGTGCACAGGAACAATATGACGAAGTAGCTGCTAAAAAATTAGAAGCAAAGATCCGCAAGAATAAATTTGATTTTGCCGATTTCAAAACCCAGTTAGAAGCCATAAAAAAGATGGGGAATATGAAAGAAATGCTGGGAATGATACCCGGTATTGGGAATAAAGTAAAAGACATTGACATCAACGATGATTCTTTTAAAGGCATTGAGGCCATGATCAACTCGATGACCCCGGAAGAAAGGGCTGA
>JANMLJ010000085.1:0-5737 GCA_031372465.1 Chitinophagaceae bacterium
GCAAAAACAGGTTGACTGAAGAAGTAATCAAAGCCTGTGCGGATGCACTGGAGCCTGTTTGGAAATTATGTGAAAAATATCATTGCACAAAAACCCAATTGGCATTGAGTTATATATTAAGCTATCCGGAAGTTTCCACCATTATTCCCGGTATTCGTACCAGTGAGCATGTTGATAGCAATACAACCGGCCTTTTCCAACTGGATGAAAAGGATAAAAAAATGATGGAACAACTCGGCGTCAATGAATTTTCTCAAATAATGCAAATGATACAACAGCAAGGATAAATTAAAGGCACTGGGTATTCAAAAATTTCAGCGTAGCCCTGTTATAATCACTATACATCTGATGGTCTGAAACAGCCAGGTCAATTTGTTCAATAACCGTAAGTTTTTGCAGGATATTCAGACTATTCAACTCCGGGAAGGAAGTTGGGTTTGCCTGGTAAGCGGTAGTCAATGCATCAGAAAATCCAATGAAATAATTTTTAGTAGTAAGAAAACCTTTGTTTTTTAGTTCATTAAAAATAGATGCAGACTTAATAATAGTAATATCATCTTTACGGGCGAAGCGTTCAGGATATAATGGTGAATGCTCCTGCATATAATATTTACTGCAAATACTTCTACCCGTCATTGTCTGCGAATTGGTAAGCGCATTTGCATTACCCGTTGGGCCTACATTCTCATTATTATCAAACCTGGCCATGCAAAACTGAAATGGGGTAGTAGAACTTAAAGCAATAGGAGCACCCGAAGGTGAACAATAACTGATACCGGCTTTAAAGTTGAACAGAGATGATAAATAGGAAGAAAAATTTCCTCCATTACTCATACCAATTGAGTAGCGGAGTTTAGTTCTGTTGGTTACACCACGGGTATAAAAAACATCCGTAATGATTTTGATATTGGCATAATCAATATTGGTTACCGAATCATATGGGGTGGTAGCCCATCTTAATTTTCCGTCTCCATTGGCATCAATACCAGTTGTAGCTTCTTCTGCTTCTGTAACGATCACTCCAAAATTATCTGTCACCAAATCTTTAATGAGTTGCTGGTATTCATAACTGTTTACAAAATGCTGAGCAGTACCACCGCTTCCATGAAGTAATAAAACAAATCCTTTATGAGCCGGGGGAAAATAATAGTAAACGGGTTTCAGCCTGGATTTTCCCATTATTTGTTCGAAGCTTAGGATGACAGGAGTAATATTTTTTATACTTCCGGTGAATGTGACGTTTTTGGAAGGCATCAGGAACCAGGTATGCCATTCATCTTTTCCATTTAACAGGGAAACATCTGTTCCGCTCCAGCTATCAAAAAGCTGGTTGGTACTATACGCCAAACTGAAAATATGAACTGTATCGCCCACTTTATATTTACCTGTACCGTATCCGTTATTAATAGTAACAACGGCACTATCAATAGTGGATGGGGGAGTATTTGTAGAAGATTCTTTATTACAGGCTGACAGAAAGATTAAACAATAAAGTGGAAATACTATTTTCATAGATAAATCAGACAGGTAGAGGCGAAAGGAGTTTAACGGCTAACCAAACGTTTTTATTGCCGTATTTATTCTTTCAACTGTCTCTGTTTTTTCCAATACTTCTGCGATGTTAAATACCGGTGGACCAAATTTCCCCCCGACCAGCATCATACGGTATAAGAATAGCAGCTCACCTGCTTTACAATTTTTTTCTGTAGCCAATTCTTTAAAACCAGTTTCTAAAGAAGCTGCATTCCACCCGTTAGATGCAGGGTCATTGTCGGATTGAAGTTTATTACAATATGCAATAAAGAAATCTTTCTTATCCTCATTCCATTTTGGATGAATGGTCTCCATCTCAAACGATAATGGCGCTTTAAAAAAGAAGGAAGACTGGTGTACAAAATCACCAAGTAATGTGCAACGATCTTTCACTAAATTGATTACTTTATCTAATAAAACATCGTTACTAACTGTAATATTATTCTGCGCTAAAAGCGTTTTAACTTCAAACCTCAAACCCGAAACCTCCAACTTCTTTATCCATTCATGATTGAACCACTTTGCCTTTTCATAATCAAATTTTGCACCGGCGCTATGCACTCTTTCTATGGAGAATTTTTTGATCAGTTCCTCTTTAGAAAAAATCTCCTGTTCTGTGCCATCGTTCCAGCCCAGTAAAGCAAGCAGGTTAATAAATGCTTCGGGCAAAAATCCTTTTTCTTTAAAACCTTCCGTCAATTCATTGGTTTTTGGATCTGTCCAGTTCATCGCAAAAACAGGAAACCCAAATTTTGCTCCATCTCTTTTGCTAAGTTTTCCATTTGGTCCCAGTATTAATGGGAAATGTGCCCATTGGGGCATATTCTCCAATCCAAACAAATATTTCCATAACAAAATATGAACAGGTGCTGATGGCAACCATTCTTCACCACGAAATGCATGGCTGATTTTCATTAAAAAATCATCCACTACTACAGCCAAGTGGTAAGTAGGCATTCCATCTGCTTTCAAAAGTACTTTGTCATCAATCAGGGTGGTATTAAAACTTACTTCACCCCTAATCATATCTGTAAAAGAAACGGTTTCCTGCTGCGGCATTTTTATACGGATAACATGTTTTGTTCCGTCGGCTAATAACTTTTGTGTTTCCTCCGCTGTCAATGTTAATGAATTCCGCATTTTAATACGGGTAGTATGATCGTATTGATGTGAATGATTTTGTTCTGTTTTATCCCCCGGAACGATCGGGGCGTGCCGCATTTTTTCTAATTCTTCCGTAGTATCAAAAGCGTAGTAAGCATGGCCATCTCTTATTAATTGTTCAGCATATTGTCGGTATGATTCTTTTCTCTCGCTCTGGCGATAAGGACCATAGGCACCACCATGTTGCACACTTTCATCAGGCTCCAATCCACACCATTTCAGTGTTTCAAAAATATATTCTTCAGCTCCCTTTACATAACGGCTCTGATCGGTGTCTTCAATTCTAACTAAGAAATCACCACCCATTTTTTTGGCAAATAAATAATTGTATAATACAGTTCTTACACCCCCAAGGTGTAAACCACCGGTAGGGCTTGGAGCAAAACGAACTCTTACTTTTTTATTCATAGAGTGCAAAGATAAAGAAGGTAGGTTTAGGGTGTAGTGTTTCGGGTTTTTCAAAGCAGGCTTCTCCCTATTATTTTAATGGTTTGTCGAATACGCAAAATATGAAATTGGTATCTTGTGTCCTGTTATGCGTTATTTTGTCAAAACTCCCTGGTGGCTAAAAAAAATGTACCGGCACCGTTTGTGGCAGGTAGATACAAAAGAAAAATTTATTTACCTCACATTTGATGATGGTCCTCATCCGGTTGTAACACCATTTGTATTGGATGAATTAAAAAAATTTAATGCAAAAGCCACTTTTTTTTGTATCGGTAAAAACGTAGTTGATTACCCGGTTCTTTATAATAGTATAATAGAAGAAGGGCACCAGGTTGGCAATCACACTCAACATCATCTGAATGGTTGGAAAACTAATAACGAAACTTATTTGTCAGATGTAGCTTTAGCTGCGAAATACATACAATCAAATTTGTTCAGGCCACCTTATGGCCGACTAAAATCAATGCAATCAAAAGGCATTACTGATGCAATGAAAAACAAATTGGCAAAAATTATAATGTGGGATGTTTTAAGTGGAGATTTTGATGAATCACTAAGCAAGGAGCAATGCCTGAATAATGTACTTCATCATACTACCTGCGGATCGATTGTAGTTTTTCATGATAGTGAAAAAGCATTTTCGCGGCTGCAATACACCTTGCCCGGAACACTCGATTTTTTTTACAGTAAGGGATATATTTTTAAGGAGCTTGAAATGTAGTAGATAATAATAAATTTTCAGGGTGTTAAAATCCGCCCAAAATTTATCAAATTTCAGGAGTTGAGTTAGTTAAAAAGTTAGGGCCTGGGTAGAAACCCTGGCCCGTTTTTAATCCGTACCCTATGAAAACTGGTTTAAAGGTATAATATTTTTTTAATTATGGCAAAGTAATTTGGCGGGGCACCCCATTTATTGTAATAATGGCCTGATTATCGCAGTCGCCGGCACCAAAATCCAGTACACCAACCCAGCGATCGGTGGCTGAAGTATTCGCCCGGACGGTCCTGATTCTACCTTTTACAATCCAGCGGCAGCTATATTTTTTGATCAGAGGTTCAATAGTGCTTGATTCCCAAATGACTACCAAATCTCCTTTTTTTACTTTACCATGTGCAGTACCTTCTATTCTAAAGATATCATCAATTGGAAGACTGGTATTAGTTCCTTCAGTTTGGGTGATAACATAGCGATTATTCCATTCAGAATAATTACCGTTTGGCTTCGTCAGTTTTGCATCAGTAACTTCAACAGTATACTGGCGGGTTAGCGGTTGTGTTGTAATTGTTGGGCTTGTATTGGTGATTTTATGAGTGCCTTCTACTTTTGTTTCGTCAATGTAAAAGCCATCAAAAACAGTAGTAGCTATGGCTCCCGGATATAATAGCCGATTGCTATATTCCGTAATAATTTTTCCTTTTCTTAAATGTCCATCCCTTCCAACACAGCCATTAGTACCGAAATTGAGTATGATCTTTACCGGGAAATTATTAGGTGTATTTGGACGAATAATTGTTACTTCCGGGCAGGCAACCGTACGTCCGAAGATACCGGTACCAGCGAGTCCAACTTCATCATTTACACCCATAACATCGTCAAAAATGCCATTAAAAACGGATGCTGATTCTCCATCAGACTCACTGGAAGCTATGGAAGCATTAATTTGCAGCTGATCATCACTACCCGACTGACTATTTTCCTTTTGACAGGAGCTAACCATCAATAAACTGAAAAAGAAAGCCAGGGCAACCAGTTGAGTCAGGTTTATGCGGGGTTTCATAACTATTAATTTAAGACTTGACTATAGATAACGAATTTGAGATAGCTTTTATTGATATAAGTTTAACGGAATCTTACTATTTTTTGCGGATTTTTACTATAAATCTAGTTTAACGTGACGATGATTGACACACATTCACATATTTATTTGCCAGAATTTGAGCAAGACAGGCTGGCAATGCTTGAAAGAGCTGAAAAAGAAGGAGTTAAGAAAATATTACTGCCTGCCATAGATTCTTCTTCTCATGAAGCCATGTTAAGGCTGGAGGATGAAAAACCTTCAGCATATTTAAGTATGATGGGTGTGCATCCCTGCTCAATTAAAGAAAATTACCTGGCTGAGTTGAAAATAGCAAAGGATTATCTGGAAAAAAGGGCTTTTAAGGCAGTTGGAGAAATTGGCCTTGATTTTTATTGGGACAAAACTTTTTCAACACAGCAATATGCTGCATTTCATGAACAAATCGAATGGGCGCTTCATTTTGAACTACCCATTGCTATTCATTCCCGCAATTCAACCAGTGAATGTATAAAAGTTGTGGCCGAGCATCAGCAAGGAAAATTGAAAGGTGTTTTTCATTGCTTCTCCGGCGATGCGGTGCAGGCAAAGCAGGTGATAGATCTTGGATTTTATCTGGGAATTGGCGGTGTGGTTACTTTTAAAAATTCAGGGTTGGATAAAGTAATGGAAGAGGTTGATCTGAAAAATATTGTATTGGAAACCGATGCTCCTTACCTGGCCCCTGTTCCTTTCAGGGGTAAAAGAAATGAGCCGGCTTATTTGAAATATGTGGTGGAAAGAATAGCAAGTATTAA
>JANMLJ010000113.1:0-2011 GCA_031372465.1 Chitinophagaceae bacterium
CGATGAAAACAGATTTTGATGCGAGCATTGGCAACATCAATATCATTCCGCAGGACATTGGGAGAGTGATATTGAATTTAATCAATAATGCATTCTACGCGGCCGCCGTAGCCTTGGCGAAGGTGGATGCGGCCCCCCCGAACTCCGTTCCTTCCCTTCGCTCTGCTCGGGAACCCGAAGGTGGGGGGCCAGACCCTGATTATAAACATGATCCTACTGTTTGGCTGAGCACAAAGAAAGTTGGGGATAAAGTTTTTATTTCTGTTCGTGATAATGGACCGGGTATTTCTAAAAAAATAGTAGATAAAATATTTCAACCTTTCTTCACCACCAAACCAACCGGACAGGGAACTGGTTTGGGTTTATCATTGAGTTATGATATTGTAAAGGCGCATGGTGGGGAAATAAAAGTGGAGACGAAAGAGGGAGAAGGAAGTGAGTTTAGTATTCAATTACCAATCTGAAATCAAAAAATATGATGAAGCTTAGTAGAACTATTTCTGTCCTGATTGTAATTTGTTTGTTTACTATTAGTTCTAACCGGCTAATAGCACAACAAACCAAAGTTGACTCCGCCATTATGCTGTTCAATAAAATCATTGGACGTGACAAACCTGATACTGCGAATTTTAATAAGGCAATTCAATTATTGAGGCAGGCCTCATTGAATGACAGTCAAATTGATCAGCTAGAAGGAGTGGCATCAAATTACAAACATTCGGATACAGATTACACGGCAATTGATATACGTCAAGCTATTCTTACGAGTATTACAAGAACCAATCCAGGTAAAGCAATTACTTATGGTAAATTGCAAATTGATAGAATAGATAAAATTCACTCCCCCGAAGCTTCAAACGCAAGAAAAAATTATTTGGGTAATTTGAGATATCCCTTTCGGAATTCAAACCGGCTGGAAGAGGGCTTTCAGTACTATACCCAGAAGTTAAATGAATATAAAACCCGCAATGACTCGGCATGCATTGCTATGTGCTACAATGTTCTGGGAAGCTTTTATGGGGTTTCCGGATTGCTTGATCTGGCCATTTATAATATAAAAAAATCAACCAGTTATATTGATAGCGTCAAAGATAAACAAACGTGGCTAACCGCTATCGCTTTCATCGGCTATCATTATTCATTAAAAGGTGACAAGTCGGGATGTATTAAGTACAGCGGCATGGCATATCGGGAGAGAGGTAAAGATTATTATAGCGCCCTGAACATGGCGAGAGTAATGCTTTTAAATAATCAACTGGATAGTGCGGATGTCTATTTAAGGTTGGCGAAACATGATTTAACTGGAAGCCTAATTGGCCCGGTAGGTTTGCAGATAGAAGCGCTGTACAATATAGAGTCCGGAGCGTTAGGCATAGCAGATAGCCTGCTGAAAATATGTTGGGAATTGATTAACAAAAATAGTATTCCAGTCAATTTTGCCACTGGAACGGTTGCTCCCGATTATTACCTGGCATTGCTCCGGATTAAACAAAACAGATTGGATGAGGCCATTGCATTACTACAAAGTGATATTAAGCGGTTAAGTAATAAGCGGGTAGATATTTTGCGTGATTACAAATTGATGGCAGAGTTATATAAAAAAACAGGTAGAAATGATAAGGCTGCCGAAGCTTATTCCATTTTTATTGCTAAGCAAGATAGCCTGGTGGCGGACCAGGATAAGTATCGCTCCATAAGTTTTGAAGCCGAGCAGCAGATGAATGAAAAGGAGCAATCCATTGCTAAATTGGAAAGTCAGAATAAAATCGCCACTCTCTCCCGCAATTTTTTAATTGGCATTGCTGTATTGTTGGTATTGGTGGCAGCCGGTCTTTATAACCGATTCCGTTACAAAAAGAAAGCTAACCTGGTTCTTGAAAGTACACTGACCAATTTAAAATCGACCCAAGCCCAACTCATCCAATCCGAAAAAATGGCTTCGCTCGGAGAACTCACCGCCGGCATTGCCCATGAAATACAAAACCCGTTGAACTTCGTGAATAATTTTTCG
>JANMLJ010000118.1:0-9807 GCA_031372465.1 Chitinophagaceae bacterium
TTGATGCAGTATCAGCGACTACTTTTCAAATGTTGTGCGAACAATTGCAAACAGAAATGCAAAATCCGGCCCTGGCCCAATATGAATTACTGATCTCGTACCTGAAAATATTTTTAATAACGGCATCCCGTTTAAAAACACTGCAACAGCCAAAAGCTGCCGGAGAAGTAAAAGACAACAAGGAACCTTTTATTCTTCAAAAGCTAAAGGATGCCATAGAGGAAAATTTTAAAACCAAACATTCCCCCGCAGATTATGCAGAAATGCTTTATATATCCCCCAAGGCATTGGCAAAAATCACCAAATCACATTTTCATAAAACCCTC
This sequence comes from Chitinophagaceae bacterium, assembly GCA_031372465.1. Lineage (GTDB taxonomy): Bacteria > Bacteroidota > Bacteroidia > Chitinophagales > Chitinophagaceae > JJ008. Next base: position 327 of record JANMLJ010000118.1, read on the forward strand.
AGCAGCCTGATCAACGAACGAATCATCATTGAAGCCAAACGGGAACTGTACCTTACCGATAAAACAGTAAAGGAAATAGCGTATGAGCTGGGGTATGCGGATGAATATTATTTCAGCCGTTTTTTTAAAGTGAATGCAGATGTATCGCCACAACTATACCGGGATACGGTGGGGTATGCAATGCAATGACCCGATTAGCGGCAAATTTGAATATCAACAGTAAGTTTCAGAGTTCTCCGGCATTATGATGAATATGTTTAGATATATAAAATCCTAAATAATCCATGTACAACTAATAATTGAGGTAGGAATCGAATAATTATTTTACGAGTTGAAGCAAAGCAGTTCTCATAGGAATCACATGACTTAAATTAGTTCATTTCTCCTTTTTTTAATAATTATGGATTTATCTATGAACTATCTTTGACTAATGTTACTAGTAGGAATCGATCTTGGCACTTCTTCTATAAAAGTTTCTGTGGTTACTGCAGCAACACAACAGCTGGTTGCTTCAAGCTCTTACCCGGAAACGGAGACGGATATTATTTCACCACATACCGGTTGGGCCGAACAAAGCCCTGACCAATGGTGGGAGCATGTAAAACAAGCTATGCTGAAATGCCATTCGCTGGGATTGTATGATCCGGCAGAAATTGCAGCTATTGGTATTGCTTACCAGATGCATGGACTGGTATTGGTGGATAAAGACCAACAGGTGCTCCGCAATGCTATTATCTGGTGCGATAGCAGGGCTGTAGATATTGGAAACAAAGCTTTTCATGCTATTGGAGAAGAAAAATGTTTATCACATCTGCTTAATTCACCGGGCAATTTTACGGCAAGTAAATTAGCCTGGGTAAAAGAAAATGAACCCGCTGTTTATGATAAAATAAATAAAATTATGCTGCCCGGGGATTTCATTGCTATGAAAATGACGGGTGAATGCACCACAACTGTATCAGCATTGTCAGAAGGTATTTTCTGGGATTTTAAAGAGAATAAAATATCAAAAGATGTATTGAATTACTTTGAAATTGATGTATCACTTTTCCCAAACATTCAACCTTTGTTTGCTCCGCATGGGTATTTAATGGAAACTGTTGCCGCAACATTGTCATTAAAAAAAGGGATACCTGTTTCCTATAAAGCGGGCGATCAACCCAACAACGCTTTAGCTTTAAATGTTATGAACCCCGGAGAAGTAGCCGCAACAGCTGGGACATCGGGTGTTATTTATGGCGTAAGTGATCAATTGAATTATGATTTGCAATCAAGGATCAACAGCTTTGCGCATGTAAATTATAAGGCTCCCTCTCTGAAGGAGTTCCCGATCCGCCAACCGGCGGAGAAGGGAAGGAGCATAGCTCGGGGGGGTGAGGTTCGAATTGGAATTTTATTATGCATTAATGGCGTTGGTATTTTTAACCGCTGGATAAAAAATATGATAGGTGGTAATACCTATGCCGGCTTAAATGAAGCAGCTGGTAAAGTACCGGAAGGTGCCGAAGGATTAATAGCATTTCCATTTGGCAATGGTGCAGAGCGGATGTTGAATAACCAGATAATTGGCGGGCAATTTCAAAATCTTGATTTTAATACACATACTAAAGCACATATGGTTCGTGCGGTACAGGAAGGCATCGCATTCTCCTTTCGCTATGGCCTGGATATTATGCGGGAAAATGGGTTGAACCCGGCTGTTATCCGTGCGGGTAAAGCAAATCTTTTTCTGAGTGATGTATTCACATCATCATTTGCCAATACAAATAAGGTGGCAGTTGAGTTTTATGCCGGGGATGGAAGTTTTGGTGCCGCTATCGGAGCAGGTATCGGAGCAGGTATTTATCCGGATGCTTCAACTGCATCAAAAAACAGAAAACCGGTTAGTACGGTGGAGCCACAACAGGCAAACAGGTACGAGGAATTATACCAGCAATGGAAAGAGAAATTAAAAAATCACCTGAATAAGACAAACGAAGTAAATTCAGCATCATTTAGTTTATCATAATTATACAAACCTTTTAATAATATATCAATGAAAGTTGTAACCGGAAACAAAGAATTTTTTAAAGGCATTGGCCAGGTAAAATATGAAGGAACAGGATCTGATAATCCGTTTTCTTACCGCTGGTATGATGAAAACAAAGTAGTGGCTGGAAAAACTATGAAAGAATATTTACGTTTTGCGTGCGCATACTGGCACTCATTCGTTGGTAGCGGCGCCGATCCTTTTGGGGAACCTACTCATTTATTTCCCTGGAATGATGCTTCGACAGGCTCAGCATTGGAAAGAGCAAAAGATAAAGCTGATGCAGCTTTTGAGTTCATCACAAAATTGGGTCTTCCTTATTATTGTTTTCATGATGTGGATGCTGTGGATTATACAAATGATATAAATGAAAATGACAGGCGCCTGCAGGCCATCACTGCCTATCTCGGTGAAAAGCAAAAAGAAAGTGGTGTAAAATTATTATGGGGCACGGCTAACTTGTTTTCCAACAGAAGATATATGAATGGCGCAGCCACTAACCCTGATTTTCATGTACTGGCACATGCGGCGGCCCAGGTAAAAGCCGCCCTGGATGCTACTATTGCATTGGGTGGAGAAAATTATGTGTTCTGGGGTGGAAGAGAAGGATACATGAGTTTACTGAATACCAACATGCAAAGAGAAAAGGAACACCTGGCCAAATTTTTACATACCGCAAAAGATTATGCAAGAAAGAATGGCTTTAAAGGAAAATTTTTTATTGAACCAAAACCCTGTGAGCCAAGCAAACATCAGTATGATTATGATTGTGAAACGGTGATTGGATTTTTAAGGCAACATGATTTATTGAATGATTTCAGTTTGAACATAGAAGTAAACCATGCTACTTTGGCTGGCCATACTTTCACACATGAATTACAGGTGGCAGCAGATGCCGGCTTACTCGGAAGTATGGATGCCAACCGCGGCGATTATCAAAACGGATGGGATACTGATCAGTTTCCAAATGATATTAATGAACTGACAGAAGCAATGCTCATAATAATTCAGGCTGGTGGTTTCAAAGGTGGTGGTATCAATTTCGATGCAAAAATCCGTCGTAACTCAACAGATCAGGAAGATCTTTTCTATGCACATATAGGTGGTATGGATACGTTTGCAAGAGCATTGATAACCGCAGATGCTATTTTGCAAAAATCTGATTATACAAAAATAAGGACTGAGCGATATGCTTCTTTTGATAATGGTAAAGGAAGGGAATTTGAAAAGGGAAAATTGTCATTAGAAGATTTAAGGTTGTATGCCATGGAAAACGGTGAACCTACTGTTATAAGTGGTAAACAGGAATATGTAGAAAATATTATTAACAGGTATATCTGATTTTTTATACAATAAATCATGACATGAATATCATTCGTATTGCCACCCCTGAAGATGCTGCCGGTATACTGGATATTTATGCTCCTTATATAAGTAATACCTCTTTCACTTTTGAAACCGATATACCTTCTATGGAAGAATTTGCTGCCAGGATAAAAGCATATCTTATCAACTGGCCATGGCTGGTTGCTGAAACTAACGGAAAAATTACCGGCTACGCTTATGCCTCCAGACACCGGGAACGAACGGCCTATCAATGGAGTGTAGAAAGTTCTGTTTATATACATGATGATTTTCAGATGGCTGGGTTAGGGCGGGTTTTATATACTACGTTGTTTGAGATTTTAAAACGACAGGGCTTTAATAATATGTATGCTGTAATAAATTTACCCAATGATAAAAGTGTCGCCTTTCATGAAAGACTCGGCTTCCAATATTTTGCTACCTATGAAAAAGTAGGATACAAATTGGGTAAATGGAAAAATGTAGGCTGGTGGAGATTGTCTGTTAATGAATATGGTGATGAACCGGCGGCACCTATAAAATTTTCTGAATTAAATAAAGATACTTTGGCGGCAATCTTTGCTAACGCTTTCGTATAGATCAATGCAAGGCAGTGTAAATTGTTTACTTAACATATTTTCCAATGAAGAAAATTATCATTCATTTTTTAACGATATACTGTATTATTCGTGGCAATTTGTGTCCATTCATGGCTAAATAAAAAAATTATTATACCAGCTTTACTGTGTTTTCTGTGTACCTCTACTTACTTCGCTGCGTCAGCATCCATTTTTACTGTGGCCACCCTGCCCGGATACACTTCCAGCGACTTCTCCAAACAATCCATTGCTTTATTTAACGAATCAAGATTTAATACATATGCCAAACGAACTTCATTTTTACCAAGTCCGGCTGTTCCATAAAATCCGGTTGCAGGTGCCAGCATTACTGTTGCATTCTTATAAGAGAAATCTTCCAGCAACCACTGACAGAATTTATCACTATCATCTATTGGTAATTTTGCAATGGCATAAAACGCACCGCCTGGGTTTGGACAAAAAACACCAGGCATAGCATTTAACCGGCTTACCAATAAATTTCTGCGACTTAAATATTCTGCTTTGGGTGCATCAAAATAACTGGATGGTAAATCCACGGCGGCTTCACCCATTATTTGTGCAAGTCCGGGCGGACTCAATCTTGCCTGTGCAAACTTCATGGCTGCATCATACACGGCTTTGTTTTTTGTAACCAATGCACCCAATCTTGCACCACAGGCACTATATCTTTTTGAAATAGTATCCATCAACACCACCTGTTGATCCAACCCCTCAAGGTGCATAGCGCTTACATATTCTCCATCATAACAAAACTCCCGGTAAGCTTCATCACTGAAGAGGTACAAATTATGTTTAAGACATATTTCTTTTAAGGCTTCCATCTCTTCGCGGCTGTATAAATAGCCGGTTGGGTTATTCGGACTGCAAATGATAATGGCTTTTGTTTTATTGGTAATTACTTTTTCAAAATCAGCAATAGGAGGCAGGGCAAAACCTGTTTCTATACGTGATGTGATGGGCACTACATTAACTCCGGCTGCACAGGCAAAACCATTATAGTTTGCATAAAACGGTTCAGGAATTATTACTTCATCACCTGGATTTAAGCAGGTAAAAAATCCAAATAGAATAGCTTCACTACCACCGGTGGTTATCATTATCTGATCGTAGGTAACCTCAATACCTACAGTTTTATAATATTGTACCAGTTTGCGGCGATAGCTTTCATTGCCGGCACTATGACTGTACTCTAACGTTTTAATATCGGCATTACGAACAGCATCTAATATGGAAGGCGGTGTTTCTATATCCGGCTGACCGATATTAAGGTGATATACTTTGATTCCTTTTTTTTTAGCTGCTTCAGCATAAGGAACTAATTTTCGTATTGGCGAAGGTGGCATCTGCTGGCCACGGTTGGAGATTGTAAGCATGTTGCAAAGTTAAGGAACACCCGCCATTCCGGCCTTGCCTGTACCGTTCCTGATACGGCAAGCCGGAATCTTTCCCACTTTTACTTTAGGTTTATTGCTGACATTACTTCTAAGATAAAACTGGAACTACATGAGCCTTTATGAAAAGTTGCAGCAAGCTGCCAGTGAAGATGACATTAAGGACGCTTATATTAAAGCACTTATATTAAAAGGCACTCTACTCCGCAGATTCTTCTACCACTTTTCTTGAAATATATCAGATGGCACGTGTATGGACTTATTGCAGACGATCCTTCGGTGCATCAGGACTATCGGATCGTCGCATTACGTGGATAAAAAATTTGAATTTCAAGATGACTTGTGGCTTGAATTTTTCTTACCCTTCTTCTCCGGTAAAGTCTCATTTGGCCCTTATTAATTTTAATCCCCCTTTTTCTAAACTTTACATTTTAATCCGAAAAGAGTAAATTTGTGAAAATGAAAAGTATGAGTGCTGTTAAAAAAATGAGGAGTGAGGTTAAAAAATATATTGATAATGCTGATGAAAAGGTGGTGAAAATGGTACATGCTATGCTGGAAGTAGATGCAGAAGCAGATTGGTGGGATGCCATGCCAGATGAAGTTAGGACAAGTTTGGAAACAGCTATAAAGCAAGCAGATAAAGGCCAACTGATATCTCACGAAGAAGTAAAGAAAAAATATCCGCAATGGTTTTCAAAATAAGCTGGACTCCCAAAGCCCTGCAAACCTATGTGGATAATATGCAGTACCTGCAAAATGCATGGACAGATAAAGAGGTTTGGATTTTTGCGATAACAGTTGAAAAGAAATTAGCCCTTTTATCAAAACAACCAGGCATCGGCACGCCGCGAAATAAAAGGCAACAAAATATCCGGTATACGTTATTACACAAAAGAGTTTCTTTAATCTACCGGATAAATAAAGTGAAAGGTGAAATAGAACTATTACGTTTCTGGAATACTTATCAAAATCCTGGTAAGCTTCGTAGATTAAAGTAGTTTTTTTCGCCATGGTTCGTGTCTTCACGAACCATTAGCCATGGTAGGTGTCTCCACGAACCATTATTTTACTACATTTATTAAATGAAGGATTTATTAAGTTATCAATGAAAATCGTCTTAGCCGTGGTTCGTGTTTCCACGAACCATTTGATGGGAAAATAGCACCTGCTATTTTTCAGCCATTGTACCTGTCTTCACGAACCATTAGCCATGATAGGTGTCTCCACGAACCATTATTTTACTACATCTATTAAATGAAGGATTTATTAAGTTATCGACGAAAATCGTCCATGCAAATCGGCGAAATTTATTTTTGGACGGCTACTATCAATAGCTGGTTTACACTATTGCATGATGACAGGTATAAACAGATTGTGGTAGAATCTTTAAGATACCTTAGTAATGCCGGAACTATTGATGTGTTTGCCTTTGTGATAATGCCGAACCATATTCACCTTATATGGCGCCTTAATGGATTAAATGGAAAAGAAACACCTCAAGGTTCATTGCTGAAATTTACAGCCCATGAACTTAAGAAAATGTTGAAGGCTGAATCGCCGGAACTGCTTGCAGCATATAAGGTTGATGAGGTGAATAATACTTATGAATTCTGGCAGCGGGATCCGTTAGCCATTCGATTATATACTAAATCTGTGGCTATTCAGAAATTGAAATATATTCATTTTAATCCTTTGGCCGAACATTGGCAACTGGTAAAAGATCCCTGCGATTTTAAATATTCCTCTGCTGCATATTATGAAACTGGTGAAACTAAATTTGAATTTCTAAAAGACTTGTGGCTTGAGTTTTAGGATAATATTGAGCATGTTTTGTGTTTACTGCACCATTTTATTATGTCAATTGGTTCGTGGGGACACAAACCATGGCGAAGCGAAACCAGTGTGTACACAATTTCGTATGAATTAATCACATTTAAAATTCAATAATAAAACCAATAGTAGGAGTTACACTCGGATCATCATTTTTCAACAGGATTGGTATTCCATTACTTCCATTCGCTTTTATCGGTTGCCCGTCTGTGGTAAGAAAAGCACTATTATCAGTTGTTCGTTTAAAAGTGTAAGAAGGGATCCCCGGGTTGCGGGCTACATACCAATTAGACACATCCAGGAATAAATCAATAGTGGTGTTCCTGAAATTCCATTTTTTATCGATGCGTACATCGCTTGAATTAAAACTACTAAGACGGACACTATTTAATTTTGCAAAATCAAAAATCCCCTGGCCCTGTGAAATAAAATTAGCTCTTGATTGAATTTCATCATAAGGTGTGTACGGCGCACCACCCTGGTACCGGAATTTTAAACCCAGTTCCCAGTTTCTGGAAAATTTATAACCCCAGGTAATATTCAGTAAATGTTTATTATCCCAGCTACTTGGCAATAGTATATTATTACGACCACTGTACTGACTTCTGTAAAAGGTATAAGAGAATATGCCAAAGAAACGGTTGGTTAATTTCTTTTGCGCAAATAATTCAACGCCGTAAGCCCTTCCCTTGCCGTTGGTGATTATTGCTTCATTGCCCAGCACATTAAAATCGCTGCCAAGATTAGCAAGAGATATACCATCCCGGATTGAAACGGGTACATTGCCATATTTTTTATAAAATCCTTCTATGGTAAAACGTAAACCATCATTGGGAATAAATTCGAGGCCTGTCACAAAATGGTCGCTACGCTGGTACTTACTATTTTTATTTACCAGTTTGCCATTATTATCAGCGAAGCCTAATATAGTATATGGAGCTATTTTAAAATAACGTCCCAAAGATACATTCCATGTCCATTTATCAGCCAGCACATAACTGGCAGAGAAGCGTGGTGACAAAGTTTGCAACCCATTATTACCATCGGTTGTAAAGGTATTCATGTCAGTGCGCAATCCACCGCTAATGCTTAAACGATTATCAAAAAAACGTTTACTTAATTGTGCAAAAGCACCATAACGTAAAAAGTTTTTTAGCGGGCTGGTAAAATTCAGTGTAACACCTGGTTGAATAATAACACCATTGGCATCTTTTAATTCTTTGCGGATTACACTATAGGTCCTGTTGTCAAATCCGGCTACCTGTGCCACCGCGCCGTAAGCAATCTTCCAGCCCTTGACATTTTTATTCACATCAATCCTGAATTTATTTTCTGTCTCTCTTGATTGATAGGAGAGTGTCTGTTGCGAGGGCAATTTTAATGTATTGTCTTCAAATCGCTCGATATCATTGTCAAATGCATTGCGGCTTATGGCTATATTGATAAAGCCATTGCTAATTAGTTGTTTCAGGGTAATGCCGGCTGTATAATTCCATTGGTTGATGATGGGGTTGGAGTTCAATACATATAATTTTTCCGGTGTAGCATCTTTTATACCAGCAAAACTAAATTCATCAATAGCGCCTAATCCAATAAATGAAAGCGTAGTTTTTTTACTGATATGATGGGTGATTTTTGTCTGAAAATCCCAGTAATTCGGCCGGATAGGTAAATCAATGGCGGAAAATAATAATTCGAGGTAAGAACGCCGTGCTGATGCAAGGAAAGTTGTTTTTTTATTTTTAGATAGAGGACCTTCAAAAGTGGCGGCCAGTTCAGTAGCGCTTAAACGTATGTTTCCCTGGATTTTATTTGGATTTCCGGTTCGTTGTTTGAATTGAAAAACAGAACTCAGCGTGTTATCATAGCGGGCATCAAAAGCAGAAGAGCTGAGTTTTACATCTTCTATAAAAGATACGTTTAACAGGCCCTGAGGTCCACCTGAGCTGCCTTGCGTCTGAAAATGATTTAATACCGGTATCTCAATTCCATCCAGATAAAAAACATTTTCATTGGGTCCGCCTCCCCGGATTATAATGTCATTTCGGAAACCACCTCCCTGTGCGCCACCGCCTACACCCGGTAACGCCTGAATCACTTTACTGATATCAAAATTTCCACCAGGATTGCTCCTTATTTCTTCAGATGTTAAACGTTGTACACTTAAAGGTGTTTCCAGCGTAGCCGCCCTGACAGTACGTTTATTCGTTTTTATTACTACCTCTGATAAAGCAAGGGCGTCAGGTTCTAACTCTGCATTAATC
>JANMLJ010000168.1:0-2153 GCA_031372465.1 Chitinophagaceae bacterium
ATAGTACCGCTGAATAATTCTTTGGTGATCTTTTCTCCGTCTTTTGCAGCAGCAATTGCAATTGCTGCATCCGGATGCAAATGATCTATATGTTTAAAAGGAAGAAAGCCATGCAATGGTGTATCAATAGAAGGAGCTTTAGAACTCAGATCATAAATACAATGATTAAATAACTCTACCATTTCATCTTCAAACTCCATACCGCGATATACATTTTTTAAACTCCGCAACCTGTCAACATATAAAGCAGCTAACCCGTTTTTTTTCATAGTTCCCAGATCACCACCAGAACCTTTCACCCACATTACTTCTGTATCATTTCCGGTAATCGGGTCTATTGTTATTGCTTTACAGGAAGTGTTACCACCGCCATAATTAGTTAGCCGCAGATCAGCACCTAATAAATTAGAACGGTAAATTAATAAAGCCACTTCATCTCCGGCTAATGAAGCTGCTTTTTCCTCCTCCCACAAATAGCTGACATGCTTAAAGCCCTTATCCACTAAAGGGGTACTTTTGGCATCCTTCGTTTTAAGTTGTGTTTCCATAATACTTTATAAAAAATTATACTAAAAATTATTATTTACACTCAACACATTTTTCCTTTCATAGGATAAGGTCTTATTTGAGTGAATTGCCATACCCTACCACTATCACTGATAAAATAATAGTGATGATGCCGATGATAATTGTTGTTCTTGTTTTTTTACTTACTCCATTCCATTCTTTAGAAATAATGCCCCACATGTTTGCCACTAATATAATAAACGACATGTGCAGTATCCAACTGCTGGCTCCGTTACCCATTTTGCTCTCGCCCATTCCATAAAAAAAGAATTGAAGAAACCAGGTAGTGCCTGCCAATGCACAGAATAAATAATTTTTGAGTAATGGCGTCTTCTTATTGGTATAATCGCCAAATGATTTATTTCGGGCATTCAAAATCATACACCAGATAAAGTTGGTGGTCAATCCACCCCAAAGAATGACCACGAATATTACATTGTTCCTGAATAAAAACTCCCCCTGACCGGGATTGGCTGCTTTCCATATATTATTAGCCACTTCACCCATACTGGCACCTGCTTCAATACCAAAACTAAAACAGGCGCTCAACACACCTGATATAACTGCCAATAGTAAGCCCAACTTTATTTTATACTCGCTACCCGAAGCATCCACTTTTGCACCGGATAAATCTTTATCCTTCATAGTTCCGGCTTTACCACAAATAATAATACCCAGAATACAAAGCAGCAAACCAGCCAGTACCAATTGTCCCCATGAAGTACTAAATAAAACAGCAATTGTATCTTTTCCTGCTTTTGGATAAAAGTAGTAGTAAACGGAAGGAACAAGAGCACCAAAGAAAGAACACAGGCCAAGAATGATCGAACTTCCTAAAGAAACGCCAAGATAACGTACACCTAATCCATAGGTAAGTCCGCCGATACCCCATAACAAACCCATTAAAAAAGTAGTACCGATAACCTGAGATGTGGCACCACTTATAATATCCATAAATCCGGGGATAGTAAGATACGCAGCCAACGGTGGAACAATCAACCAGGAAAAAAGACCGCCGATGATCCAGAAACTTTCCCAACTCCAGCCCTTAACTTTTTTATAGGGCATATAAAAACTACCTGATGCGAAGCCGCCTATGAAATGGAAAATAACGCCTAAAATAGCATGCATACATTAAATATTTTCGTATAGAAGCAATATGAATTAAAGATATAAGTATATGTATTATTGCCTATCATGTACTGTCATGCCCACATAAGTTGATTTTTTTAAAGGGGAAAACCACAAACACTTACCTTTTTCAAAAATGATGTATGTTTGATAGATAACTGAATGCCTGTTACATGAAACAGCCTGCCATTTTTAAGCACCTTCTGATCGACTATTATTCAGCGACTCCCAAGTATCTGCAATTAGCTAACTGCATTGTTAAAGCGATTAGTGAAGGTATATTGAAACAAAATGATGTACTACCTTCTATCAATGAATTGAGTTTTGAATTTGAGATCTCCCGTGACACAGCCGAAAAGGGCTACAAACACCTTAAAAAAAATGGTGTACTGGGTTCGGTTCCTGGTAAAGGATATTTTGTTAAGAATACAGAATTGAATCAAAAGCTTAAAATA
>JANMLJ010000170.1:0-2550 GCA_031372465.1 Chitinophagaceae bacterium
ACCTATGTGTAAACCGATACGAAGAGGAACAACCGGCTCAGTCTTCAGATCTTTTTGAACTGCTAAGGAACAATTAACCGCATCCGTAGCGCTTGAAAAAATACAAAGACTTCCATCGCCATAATAATTTAATACCTGACCTTTAAAATGAGTTACCCATTTTTCAAGCGTAGCATTATAATGTTTGATGACCGCCACTGCTTTTTGCTCATCAGCCTGCATCATAGCCGTGTACCCGACAATATCGGTAAACATGATGGCGGCAAGCTGGCGGGATTGGGACATACTTTACAAATTACGACAATTATTCTAGCGATAAATCCACCTACGCTGATTTATCCAACGAATCTGCCGCGGAGAAATTGGAAACTTGGGTCGACAAGTATGATGGCGGCAAGTTGTCGGGATTGAGACATTACCAGGCAAGTTTATTTTAATTTTCTCATAGAAGTATTGATGGATTCCTATTGTTACTATTTGTTTAACAGAATCATATTTTCCTTTTTCAACTTTTCAATAATTTCATCAAACTTTTCATAGAAAACCTGAATCAATTCTTTTCTTGAAACATTGCCCAATTTCACTAATATTAGTTTATACGGTTCTTTCCTGATAATAAAACTATTAAAGAAATCACTGTCTTTTGTAATTAAAATTCTTTGTTCAATAACAGAAATAGAATTTATCTCTTTATCAGGAGTATTATTACCTAATTGAAGGTCCTGTGTATGAATACAATCGAAACCTTTATCGGTGAAAAGTTGCTTTAGCGTGGGTGGTAATTGAGCATCTAATAAAAATTTCATGCTGCTTTTATTTCTGCATATATATGTTTCATGTTTAAGACAGCATATTGCAGACAGGCCTGAATATCTTCTTTCTCCAGGTCAGGAAATTCAGTCAATAAACCTTCAATAGTATCGCCGCCTGCGAGATACTCCAGCAAACCTTCAACTGTATAACGCATATTCCGTATAGTAGGCTTGCCATGTGCTATTTCAGGGTTAATGGTTATCCTGTTTAATAATGAAGTTGACATAAAGAATAATTGAATACTAAAGTTACAAATTAATAATTACAAGCTACTTTCTGTTGTCGGGAAATAAATTGGGAAAATATTCTGATCAATATTTATTAGTATTGTAAGCTAATCATTATTCTATGTCATTTAAATTTTATGCTATGTCTTTTGTTCGGTGCACAACGGTGTTTTATTTACTATTGGTGATGTCATTGTCCTCATTTGCTTATACACCAGCAGATACCTGTAAAATACCTTCCTCCCCGGGCGTAAAATTTATCCCTTCCAGTATAGTTTTAAGTACGGCTGCCAAAAACACATTAAACGGAATGGTAAAAAAATTAAAAGACAATCCAACTTGTAAGTTAAATGTGATAGGACATGGTTACGCTACTTACAAAGCACAACAACTGGGATGGGACAGGGTGATGACAATTATAGAATATTTGTATACTAAAGGAGTTCCGGAAGAACAATTTATTTTTACGATTGGCTATGATGGTGATCCTAACCTTGTTGACCTGGTAGCAACGATGGAAGTCGGGCCAACTAAAATCCCCCCTCCTTATCCGCCTGCCAGTAAGATTAAGAGAGTAAAAGCAATGTCAAAATAAAAATTTATAGACGCTCAATTTAAATAATTTGTAAAATAAAAGGAGATTAGCATTATTGGGGATAATAAGCTGCCATCATCCACGGCAAATGGGTATTACTGGTAGTGATCAGTGATAGAATTGTTGGGTTACTTTAAAAAAAAGTGAAAATGGACAGTAGATAACAGAAGGAAAAAATTGTATAAACAATGAAATATAGTCAGCTCAGTATTACAACTTTAACCGCAGCCCCAGGCCGGAAATTTGTTGCAACTGCGTTCTTTTTTTAACATCATCGTCATACAGAATGTCCAGAATAAAAGTTGCTGAAAAAATTTTGTTGATACTGAGTGTAAGTATATTATTAAACAACAGATCTACATTTTGCGGGTTACGATTATAATTGCTGAACAGATCTAACCGGCCGGTATAATTTAATGCTTTTGATAGGGTGTTATTGTAATGAACAGATAGATAAGCCCCGATTTCGGTATATAACTTTTGAAAAGGATCTACGCCAAATCTTTTAGTGGGATAAAAATCAGGATCAACTTTTGTTATCAGCCGTACACTAGCCGGAGTGGCAAATAGCGAGATATACGATTTTTTTGTGATGTTTTTATAATCGATACCAATTGACAACAGGGCTTTCCCCGGTGAAAGAAAATTAGATATTTTACGGTGAAATGCTGATACATATTCGTGGCCGCTGAATAATTGTGTATTAATATTCCCCATCAGGCCATAATTAAAATGCTTTTTTCTTCCAATACTATGCTCTATTTCAAAAGTAAGATCGAAGCGATCCGTTGTTTTTCTGAATTTCTTATAGCTGGTGGCAAATACCAGTCCCAATTCCATATCCAGGTACGAATCAAACGAGTATTTCCCTTTTTTATGATGAATGGTCTTATTCAGAATGGTATTGAAGCCCAG
>JANMLJ010000178.1:0-2616 GCA_031372465.1 Chitinophagaceae bacterium
CTTTAAGTTCTACTACCCCGCTACAATTTTGCATGGCCAGGTTTGATAATAATGAGAATATAGGCCCTACCGGTAATGGCAATGCGCTAACTAATTCTCAGACAATGACGGGCCGAAGTATTTGCAGCAAATATTATATGCAGGAACATTCACCATTGTATCCTGAACGTTTTGCCCGTAAAGGTGATATTACTCTTGTTAAGTCTGTTTCTCTTTTTAATGAATTGAAAAGCAAAGGTTTCCTTACAAATAAAAATTATTTTATTGGCTTTTCGGATGCATTGACTAGCGCTTACCAGGCAAACCCAACTTCTTTCCCGGAGCTAAATAATTTAACAATCCTGCAAAAACTTACGGTTATCGAACATATTGACCTGGCGGTAGCAGATCACCAGATGTATAGTGATTATAACAGGGCAACGCTGAAGTTCCTGAATTCACAATGCCAGTAATAAGCAGGGTAATAAGCCTACCCTTGTTGCTGTATCATTTCCATTACCGCTACTAATTCATTTTTTCCCAACTTATTAATAAAGGCCATATCCTCTGTTGAAATTTTAAAAAACGCTGATGTATTATCTTTTACCTGGGCTTTAGTTCTGATTCCCGGAATAATAACAGACACCTGTGAAAAGCTCAATAAATAACTTAGCGCCAATTGTGTTTTATTGCAATTATATTTTGCACACATATCCCAGACTGGTTGCAAGGCACTATTAGCCGTATCAATAATTTGTTTCGTCAACCTGTTTTTCCGATGATCGTTATCAGAAAATGAAACACCCTTATCAAACTTCCCCGTTAGTAACCCAAACTGTAATGGCATTCTTGCAATAATTCCATATCCGTTCTTTGCAGCTTCAGGAAGTAAATCCAGTGCTTTTTGATTTAGCACGTTTAACACCAGTTGAAAACCGTTACCCATTTTTTGTTCCATTAATAAAGTGGCTTCCGGTAATGGATCAAACGTATTTAACGATAACCCCCAATAACGGATCTTGCCCTGTTGCTGTAATAATTGCAGGGCCTCTATACAATCACCCTGTTGCAAATGCGATAATCGTGCAGTATGTAACTGGTAATAATCAATGGTTGTTCTTTGCAACCGTTGAAGGCTATCTTCACAGGCTTTCAAAATATAGTCTTTTGAATAGTCTATGGTGAATTGCTCATTCCGGGATACATTACCCACTTTGGTTGCAATAATTATTTCTTTATTTTTTCCAATCGTTTTCCCCAGCAATTCTTCTGAATGGCCTAATCCATAAATATCAGCGGTATCAAAAAAATTAATACCCGCATCCAACGATGCATGTATTGCATTATCAGAAACAGCGTCATCCGAATCTCCCCACCCAATGGATGTAGTTCCTATCATAGCCCCGCCACCAATAGCCCAGGCACCAAAACCAATTTCGCTTACCAGCAGGTCGGTATTTCCAAATTTTCTGTACTCCATTATGCAATTTACGAAGCTGTTGCCTAAAGAAATGTACTTTTGAGGTACAAGATTGCAGGTATGAACAGACCCGTTAGAATATTAGTTGCCAAAGTAGGACTTGATGGCCACGACCGTGGTGCCAAAGTAATAGCTACAGCCCTTCGGAATGCAGGCATGGAAGTGATTTATACCGGGCTTCGCCAAACGGCAGAGATGGTGGTAAATGCGGCTTTGCAGGAAGATGTAGATGCAATAGGTATCAGTATCCTTTCAGGTGCACACATGACCGTGTTTCCAAAAGTTATAAAAATGATGAAAGAAAAAGGGATGAATGATGTACTGTTGACCGGTGGAGGCATTATCCCTGAAGATGATATGAAAAGCCTGATTGAAATGGGAGTTGGTAAATTATTTGCCCCCGGCACTTCTACCGCTGAAATTTCAACGTATATTAATGAGTGGGTAAAAACCAATAGAAATTTTTAATTTTACAGGGTGAAAAGGGAAATAAAAATATTTAAATCATTTGAGGAGCAGGAAAGATATTTCCTGGAATATTTTTTTTCTTTAAGTCCATCAGAAAGGCTGAAAGCTCTTGCTGAATTACAAAAAAAGAATTTTAAAAATTTTATCAGTCACTCACCTAAAAAAATAACTGTTCGCAAACATTTTGTTTATGGACATTGAGCATCCTGAATTTGTTCTTTTCCTGCAATGTGCCCGGAAAAATAATCTCCGTTACCTTTGTATCGGTGGATATGCCGTTAATTACTATGGCTTTCATCGCATGACCGAGGATATGGACATCTGGATTGCACCAACAAATGAAAACAAAATTTGTTTTCTAAACACCCTTCATTCCATGGGATATACGGAAAGTGAAACGGATTATATAAAAAATGAAGATTTTTCAACTTATTTTATGTGTACGTTAGGTGCAAGGCCTCATGTAATAGATGTGTTAACAATAGTGCATAAGAATATTTCTTTTGATGAAGCCGAAAAAAAAATGCTACTACACAAAACAGGAGAAGGACATGAGATACGAATTGTACCTTACGACTATCTGAAAGATATGAAGCTTCGCTCAAGCAGGGACAAAGACCTTTGGGATATTGCCCGGCTGGAAGAATTACGGAATCCTCCAAATAATCCATAACTTGAGCCAGCTATTA
>JANMLJ010000207.1:0-2109 GCA_031372465.1 Chitinophagaceae bacterium
TAAAGCCATTGGCCAATGGAGATTTTGCAATTGCCATTTACTCCATCGTCTTAAATCCGGTTACAGTCTTAGGTTCCCCGGCAAAGAAATCAAACACCACCATTTCATTCTTTCCTTTCTTTAGCCAGGATGCCGGGCAAAACAAACGTTGCTGTGGCCCGATATTCCAATAGCGTCCAAGGTTATGACCATTTATATACAACATGCCCTTAGCATACTTACTCATATCAAAAAATGTATCACCTGTTTCGCTCAGATTAAATTCTCCTTTAAAAAAATTGCAGGGCATATCATCCTTAAATTTATTTTCGTTTAATGTTGGCCGTTGCTTAATAAATGACTCATCCATGGGTAACAACGTAAGTTCCCAGTTCATCAACGTCATACCATTTAAAGTGACTCTGTCTGTGATCCCCTTGCGGTCTATCATAAACTGTGCAAAGTTGATATGCCCCATTCCTTCCACCACTATCTCCAGCACCGGGTTGGCTACGGTTGTTTTTGGAAGAGCGACTTCCCATTGGCCCCCATCCCGGAATACGGTATCAATAAATTCTCCATTCAAAAAAACCAACGCAAAATCATGTGGCTCCCAGATTTTTAACTTCCCGCTTTTATGACCAATCAATGTTGTTTTGTAAATAACAATTCCCTGGTTTTGTCCAAACGCTTCCATTGGCTTTGGTTGCGGTGATGGTATAGATCGTATAGCATAATTAAAAAGATTAGTTGTCTTTTTAATGTCAACCGGAGGTATTTCAATGGCAGGAATGGGTGTTGGCAGATCAGGAATTTTATAGGCAACATGTTTGGCGATTAAATTTTTCAGCATAAAATATTTTGCCGTCGGCTGTCCCTGTTCATTGATAGGTGCATCATAATCATAGCTGGTAATATCGGGCTGAAACTGTGTGGGTGAAAAGGCATTGGCTCCGGCTGTAAATCCAAAATTGGTGCCTCCATGAATTACATAAAAATTAAAGGATTTTTTATTGTCTAATAAATAGGTGACTTCTTTTTTTAAGCCATTGGTATCTGGTCGTTGCCATTTTTCTCCCCAATGGGTTAACCATCCGGGATATGTTTCTCCGCTGAATGAAGGCACATCCGGATTACGTTTTTTTGCTTCTGCAAAACCCCTGTCATCACTACCGGGGTCCAATCCAATAGCAGCGCCATCAATATTACCCGCTTCAAGCATGAAAGGTGTAGCACCATCAGACGTATAAAATGGAACAGTAATTCCATTCTTCAGCCAAAGCTTTCGTAAAGCCTCTAAATAATTTTTATCATTACCAAAACTGCCATATTCATTTTCAATCTGGACCATTACAATGGGGCCGCCATTGGTGCATTGTAAGGAAGAAACTTCTTTTGCCACGCTGTTGATATACCTTGTTACAGCTGCCATATATCTTGTATCCATGCAGCGGATCTTTATATCAGGAATTTTTAAAAGATAAGGCGGTAAACCACCAAAATCCCATTCGGCACATACATAAGGACCGGGACGCAATAACACCCACATACCTTCTGCTTTGCAAAGGCGGATAAATTCGGCAATATTCCTGTTATCCGTAGTAAAATCAAAAACCCCTTCCTTTGTTTCATAGTAGTTCCAAAAAAGATAAGCAGCAATAGTATTACATCCCATTGCCTTGGCCATTTGTATACGATGCCGCCAATATTCTTTGGGTATTCTTGCAGGGTGCATTTCACCGCTGATTAGTTGTAACGGTTTTCCATCTAATAAAAAATCGTTTTTACTTAAGCTAAACTGGTGTTTGTCCTGGCCAAGCGCTGAAATAGAAATTAATGTCAGCAAAATCAATAAATAGTTCTTTTTCATCATTATAATTTTTTCCAATTGACGATGCTAAATACAATTTGTGCATATCCGTCGCTTTCATACAATACACAAATTTCTTTTTACTCGTTACTATTTTTAACCGAAAATTTCGGATCAATAAATTCCCATTCCTTTATGTGTGAACACTGATGAGCCCTGCGCTGGATATCATTAAATTGTTTTATTAAATCCGGGTGCTTTGCTGCCATATCAGTTGTTTCATTAATGTCGGTCTTCAAATTAAAAATCTGCCAGGGTGC
>JANMLJ010000225.1:0-21763 GCA_031372465.1 Chitinophagaceae bacterium
TCAGGAAGCTAAATTTTTGTTGCTTTTATCATCCGGTCTTTTTGTTGCATATCTTTTTTCAATTCAGTAGTATAACCTGCTGATTGAAGAACCTCTCTTGTTGCATTACCTGAACTTTCGTGTATTTCAACGTAAATACATCCGGATTTATTGAGATGCGTTTTGCCAAATGCAGCAATAGCTTTGTAAAAAACTAATGAATCATTATCTGGAACAAATAATGCTGTAGCAGGTTCGTATTGCAGTACATTATTGTTCATTTCTTTCTTATCTTTTTCCGGCACATAAGGAGGATTGCTGATAATGATATCAAATAAAGGAAGTTGTTGCCATTGTTCTTTATCCAGAAAATCAAGCTGAACAAAATTAATATCCGTTTTTAATGAAACGGCATTTCGTTTTGCAACATTCAATGCACCCGGACTGATATCACAAGCCCATATTTCGGATGTACTAATCTTTCTTTTAAGGGAAATGGGAATACAACCGCTGCCTGTGCCAATATCCAATATCTTCAATTCTTCAGCGGGAATTTTGCAATCCGCAATGATCCATTCTACCAGTTCTTCTGTTTCGGGTCTTGGTATCAGTACATTTTTGTCAACATAAAATTTACAACCAAAGAACCAGGATTCTTTCAACACATATTGCACGGGTTCATGTTGCAGTAATCTTTGCGTATAATTTAGTAATTGAATTTCTTCTTCATTGGTAAGAACAGCATTTTTATACAGCATCCGTTCTGTTTTTTTTGACCCGGTGATATTTTCCATGATCCAATCTGTGATCTGTATGGCTTCACCTTCCTCATTAATAGTGCGGAGTTGCTTTAGCAGGTAAAAAGTAGCTTCTTGTACTGTCATAACTTGTCCCGATTTCCGGAAACAACAAACTTACAACGGGAATGGCAGAATAGTGAATAGTGAATGGTGAATAGTGAAAAGTGAATAGTGAAAAGTGAATAGTGAATGGTGAATTTCAGGTGATTCTGATTAGTTCTTCACTTTAAGAAACGGTTATATTTGCAGTATTCACTACTCACTATTCACAATTGACTATTGGCAACTCACCAAAAATATATGCAACGATGCCTGGAACTGGCAAAACATGGCGCCGGTTATGTGGCCCCAAATCCTATGGTGGGAGCAGTTTTGGTTTATAAAGACCGTATTATTGGCGAAGGTTGGCATCGGCAATATGGAGAAGCACATGCAGAAGTAAATTGTATTGCTTCGGTGAATAAAGAAGATCGAGATTTAATTTCCCAGTCAACCCTGTATGTTTCTTTAGAGCCTTGTGCTCATATAGGCAAAACACCGCCTTGTACCGAATTAATCATTCTTTATAAAATCCCAAAGGTCATTATTGGTTGTCGTGATCCTTTTAAGGAAGTGAACGGAAAAGGGATAGAAAAATTAAAAGAAGCTGGAATAGAAGTTGAAGTTGGGATAGAAGAAGCCAACTGTAAAGAGTTGAATAAACGATTCTTTACTTTTCAAACACAACACCGGCCGTATATTATTTTAAAATGGGCAGAGACGGCGGATGGAAAGATAGCCCCCCCACCCCCCGCAAGGGGGGCTTTGGACTCCGAATATTGGAAAGACATTTTATTCTTTGAAGACTCTAGAGCCCCTCCTGCGGAGGGATTTGGGGAGGCTTCCCTTGCGGGCAATCGAGTGATAACGAAGATTGGGAACGAAGTTAGGGGGGGGGGTCGCTTGCAAATCAGCAACGAATACTCCAATCGTTTAGTGCACCAATGGAGAAGCGAAGAAGCTGCCATACTAATTGGAACGAATACTGCTATGCTGGATAATCCGGAATTAACGACAAGATGGTGGCCGGGAAAATCCCCAATAAGATTGATCGTGGACCTGGATTTGAAATTACCGGCTACATTGAAAATTTTTAATCAACAGGTACGGACTATTATTTTCAATACTATTAAACAGGAGGTAGATGTAAACCTTTTGTATTACCGGGTCACCAGTGATGAAAATATTATTCATCAAATAATGAATATCTTATATCAATTAAAAATTCAAAGCGTGATAGTAGAGGGAGGAGCTAAATTATTACAATCATTTATAGACGAAGGGATCTGGGATGAGGTTAGAACAGTTACGAGTTTAGAGTTGCGAGTTACGAGTGGGCTGGCCGCTCCAGTATTGGCAAATGCAATAAAGACTGAAGAACAAGTGCTCTTAACTGATAAAATAGAAATATATAAGCCCCAACTTGCTGACTAACGACTACAGACTAATGACTCCCGGCTCAAATTACTATACAATCGAAAAACCTTCCGTAGCTGAATTTAAAGACCGGGGCAGTAAGTTTATCGCATATACATATCCGTTATTAACTATTAATGAGTTTAAAGAGAAACTGACGGAATTAAAAAAGGTACATCCTAAAGCGGTGCATCATTGCTTTGCCTACCGGCTTGGTTTGGATGGAATCAACTTCCGGGTAAGTGATGATGGTGAACCATCGGGAACGGCAGGCCGGCCGATACTGGGACAGATAGACAGTATGCAGTTAACCAATATGTTGATTGTTGTTGTTCGTTATTTTGGTGGCACTTTACTTGGAGTGCCGGGATTAATTAATGCGTATAAAACGGCTGCAGCTATGGCATTGGAAACCAGTTCCATTATTCAAAAACCTGTTCTTATTAACTACCGCTTACAATTTGATTATACACAGATGAATGAAGTGATGAAAGTAGTAAAGCAGTTTGATTGTGTGATATTGAAACAGGACTCGCAGTTATTCTACTCGATGGAAATTGGTGTGCCGAAGAACAGGTTGGAAGAAGTGTTGGGTAAGTTAAAGAATTTGAGAGGGGTAGAGATGGAAAAATATTGATTAAAAAACAGGTTATTGGTAAATATCTTTTCTCTCGTTTCCCACATCGATTATTACAATTCTCAGAATATTATCTTCGATTTCATAAATTATCCGGTAATCACCCACCCGTATTCTGTAACCATTTCTCCCTTTTAATTTTTTATACCCTGGTGGCCTGGGGTCTTCTTCAAGTTGTAACAGGGAGTTCTCAATTCTGTGGGCAATTGAAGAAGGCAGCTTGAGTATTAATTTCTTTACAGTAGAGGTTACAACAACTGTATATTTCTTATTTGCCACTCCTGCGATTTTGCTTTCTTTGTTTTATAACTTCTCGTAGTGGGATAAATTTGCCAGTTCCTGATCTTGCTTTTGCTTTATCATAGGCTTTAATATCTGAAAGGTCCTCTGCCATTTCTTTCAATTTGTTATAATCTTTCAATGAAAGAAGAACACCAGTTTGTTTGCCTTTTTTATCTGTAACAAGCAATGGGCTCATTGTTTTTTATTTTAAGTGAAGTTACAACTTTTTAAGAAAAGGATACCTCGTTTGAAATATTTAAGAAGGAGATAGATAAGTTTTAATACCAATATGATTTATTAAACAGCCCAATACATTTCACGCAAAGTACGCAAAGAAAAGGCGGCGCAAAGAATACATAAGACTAATTATTATTTCACTTTGATATAATTTACCCCCGAAAGGGACAGAATAAGAATAAGTATGGGAAAGTTTAGAATAGCTTAAGGAAATGTTGTGTAAGATAAAAAGAGTTAAAAGGGGTGAAGAGCAAAAAATGGTAAAATAGGAGAATTAATTTTTCATTAATACCAGCGTGCTCATACATCTGATATCATTGACATTTACAGTTTTCAATGGTTCAATGAATGATAAATTATGTTGCTCCATACTTTCAGCCAGTAATGTTTTAGTAAGAAGAAACCGGTTAGAGCCATCAGGTATAGCATAAACTCCGTCTCCAAATGGTATCACTTTATCTTCTATACAAATATTGGCAGCCATACGAATGAAAATGGATCCATGTATCCTGGTGATCCTGACTATTTCTTTCAGCATTGCCTTAAAATGATCAGTAGATGTTGCGAAATGTAAAACAGCGCTGCAGATGATATGATCAAAATAATTGTCTGAAAATGGCATCTTATCAATAAGAGAAACCTGGAATCTTGATAAAGGAAGGGAAGCATTACTTATTTTAAGTGAATTTATAAGTTCTTCATTCTGGTCGATACCACTTATATCTATATGGTGGTGCAAAAACCAATGCATATTCCTGCCATCACCACAGCCTGCATCTAGAATTTTATCAGTTGCCTGGTACCGGCCTTTCATTATCTGATCAAGAAGATAGATATCCGTATTCCCCCAACTCATTTAACGGAATTAGTTTAAAATACAATTGAAAATTAATTTTATTTGATCTCAGGAAACCGCTCACTTACTACCAACTCTTTACTTCCCGGCGTATATTTATAAAAACCTTCCCCGCTTTTTACACCCAGTTTGCCAGCCGTTACCATATTTACTAATAATGGACAGGGTGCATATTTAGGATTACCAAAGCCGTCGTGCAATACTTTTAAAATTGCATGGCAAACATCTAAACCAATAAAGTCGGCGAGTTGTAATGGGCCCATGGGATGTGCCATTCCCAATTTCATAACGGTATCAATAGAAGACACCCCGGCAACGCCTTCATATAAACTGCTGATCGCTTCATTAATCATTGGCATTAAAATGCGGTTAGCAATGAACCCGGGATAATCATTTACAACGCAGGGTACTTTTCCAAGTTGTTTACTTAATTCAACGATTGTTGTGGTAACTTCTTTGCTGGTGGCATAGCCATTAATAATTTCCACCAGTTTCATCAACGGCACAGGGTTCATAAAGTGCATGCCAATCACTTTGCTTGCTCTATTGGTTACCGCTGCAATTTTTGTAATGGAAATACTGGATGTATTAGTTGCCAGTATTGCATCTTTTGGGGCATACATATCTAACTGCTCAAAAATAGTTAGTTTTAGTTCCACATTTTCAGTTGCAGCCTCTATTACCAGTGTTGCATTTTTTACCCCTTCTATAAGATTGGACTCAATAGTAATATTGGCTAATGCTGCTTTTTTTTGTTCTTCGGTAGAAGTACCTTTTGCAATTTGCCGCTCAAAGTTTTTTGTGATGTTCATTATGGCTTTATCTAATTGTGCCAATGATACATCTACTATTGTTACTTTAAAGCCTGCTTGTGCAAATACATGGGCAATGCCATTACCCATGGTGCCGGCGCCGATTACAGATATAAACTTCATACCCCTGATTTTAGTTTCAAAGTGTAAGTTTTCCTACTCCCTAAAGGGGGATTTGGAAAATTACTTTATGTAAAAGTTGTTTTTGATTGACAATCAAAAGTAAGCATTTAGGATACTTCCACTCCTTGAAGGGGCGAACTATAGGAAACTATTTTCTTTAAGAAGTTTTTTTGGAGGCCTATGAACCGAAAGAAGAATGGCGCGACCCCGCCTTCTGCGGGGGCAGGTGAAACGAAAATGCCATGAAAATCACAGCAGGTTAGATAGTAAAAAACAAATTCCTATCAAAAATATTGCAAACTAAAAATGACTGATAGATCTAAGTTCCCTTTAGGGGGACAGGGGGGTTCTTAATTTTTATTCTTATAATCCCCCCTTTTCCAGGCCTGGATAAATTCGGCCCAGGCGGCAGGGTTGAAAATATTTTGGGGGGGCGTTTGACCCTGATAAGTGGCGCGAGTAGCAATTTTATTAAACTGTACCCTTGATGCTTCGCCGCCATCACCGGGAACAGTCCTCATCAATATGCGCCGTTTGGCAGCGCTGGTATTTTGCCGGGCAATTTCAATATCATCATCCGGTACTTTAGTCTTCGCAAAATCCCGTTCAAATTGTTCTTTAGTAGGCCTTGGGCGTATAATGGTAGCCGGTAAATACACGGTATCAATGACCATTAATTGAACAACACTATATTGATTTCCTTCAAGACTGCGTGGTATACTGATTGTTTTTGGTTTATAGGTGACATGGGAAAACTCTACCTGGTCACCTTTTAATACTACGATGGAGAAAACACCCTGTGCATTGGAAATTGTACCCCGATTCTGGCCTTTTACCATTACACTCACTGCCGGAATGCCTACCAGGCTGTCGGCCGTCATAATAACGCCATACAGCTGTACTACTGAATCACGGGAGGTCTCAAACTGGGCTTTTGCAGATTGAACAATAATAAAAAACACGAAGCCTGTAAAAAGTATAATTTTCTTCACTTCGTCAAAAATAAAGACAAGTTGCTGATTTCGTAAAAGAAATTGCCCGGTACTATGGTTAACTTTGCCGTTCAATAAGACTTTTAACAAATACTTGGAAAATGACGAAGGAAAAAATACTGGAAGCGTTGAGTAATGTACAGGAGCCAGACCTTGGCAAAGATTTAGTGACCTTAAATATGGTAAAAGATATTGAGATAAATGGCAATGATGTGTCATTTACGATTGTGCTTACAACTCCTGCATGCCCCATGAAAGATTTGATGGCTAATGCCAGTACCAATGCTATAAAACTGCTGGTAAACAAAGAGGCAATTGTCAAAGTCAATTTTACGGCAAACACAACGACTAAAAGAACGGATGCCAGAACAATACTTCCGAAGGTGAAAAATATTATCGCTGTTGTAAGTGGTAAAGGCGGCGTTGGAAAATCTACCGTTGCAGCAAATCTGGCACTGGCTTTATCACAGGGTGGTGCAAAAGTTGGTTTAATGGATGCAGATATTTATGGACCAAGTGTGCCGATCATGTTTGGCGTAAGAGGTGAGCGACCAATGATGATTGATGTGGGCGGTGAAAAATCAATGATTGCACCTATTGAAAGATATGGATTGAAATTAATAAGTATTGGTTTTTTGGTAGATGAAAAAAATGCTGTGGTATGGAGAGGCCCGATGGCCAGCAGTGCTATCAAACAATTTGTATCGGATGTATTTTGGGATGAACTGGATTACCTGGTAGTAGATATGCCACCCGGAACTGGTGATATTCATTTAACCCTGATGCAAACAGTACCCGTAACCGGTGCAGTAATTGTTACCACCCCACAGGATGTGGCATTGGCCGATGCTAAAAAAGGTATTGCCATGTTTGGACAGGCGCAATTAAATGTACCGATAATCGGACTGGTTGAGAATATGAGTTATTTCACCCCGGTGGAATTACCTGAAAATAAATATTACATTTTTGGAAAAGATGGCGGTAAGCGTTTAGCTGACGAATATGATATTCCTTTTCTTGGCCAAATTCCGTTGGTACAAAGTATCCGTGAAGGGGGTGATGCTGGTGTGCCAATTATGATAAGTGATGATTTGATTACTAAAAAAGCGTTTGAAGGATTTGCGGCACAAGTGGTGAGAAGTATTGCGATGCGTAATGCGAATATGAGTACAGAACAAATTGCAGAAACGGTGTAGGGTGTAGGGTGTAGGGTGTAGGGTTTGGTGTTGTTCAAATTTTAAAATTCATCTTATATGGTAACGATTACTAAATTCGAGGATTTGAAGATATGGCAGTTAGCAAGGGCGCAAACCATATGATTCTGTTGTGTTAGTTGAAACTACTCCACATGGAAAAAATTATGCGTTGCAAGCAAAGAATATTATGATAGAAAATAAATTGATGTCTTTTATTACCTATTTGCAAAATTCTTCTTTTAAAGGACAACGGTATAAAAGCGAAGAGTAGTTGTTTTAGCAGAACCTCAAACCTCAAACCTCAAACTTCAAACGGTTTTTCATGTACAACCTACCTTATTACAAAGAACAGGATACTGAAGAAGTTCTTCAATTCATGAAAAACTATCCTTTTGTTTTTTTAACAGGGGTGAATGCAGAAAATAAACCAGTAGCTACACAGGTGCCGGTGTTTATTGATGAGAAAGATGGAAAGCTTTTTCTGACAGGCCATATTATGAAGAATACGGATCACCACAAAGCTTTTTTGCAAAACAATAATGCGCTGGCAGTGTTTACAGGGCCACATACTTATGTAAGTGCTACCTGGTATGCCAATCCACGCCAGGCCAGTACCTGGAACTATATGAGTGTGCATGCAACCGGTAAAATTGTTTTTGGTGGTGGCAATGAACTTGTTGCCATTCTTAAAAGGCTTTCATTGTACTATGAAAACAATAATACTGTATCTACGACTGTTTTTGATAATTTATCACCAGACTATCTTGCGCCATTGATGAAAGCAATTGTTTCGTTTGAAATAGAAATTGAATCAATAGAGCATGTATTTAAACTTAGCCAGAACCGGGATGAGAAAAGCTATGATAACATCATAAAAGAGTTAAAACAACAGGAAGGCGATGCAAAGAAGATTGGTAAAATAATGGAAGAGAGAAAAGCTAAAGTATTCCCTGTATGAAAATCAACACCTTTTTTTTACTAGTACCTTTCTTTATGAGTTGTGCTACTACAAAGATTGTTCAGAATCCCCCTTCCGGGGATGGGGGCTTTGACAAACAAGGCCACCGTGGTTGTCGTGGGTTAATGCCGGAGAACACAATCCCGGCAATGTTAAAGGCAATTGATTTAGGTGTAACTACCCTGGAGATGGATGTGGTGATTACGAAGGACAAAAAAGTTATTTTATCACATGAACAATGGTTTGGTAAGGAAATTACCACCAAACCAAACGGTGAATATATTGGCGAACGGGAGGAGAGGACTTACAATATTTTTTGGATGACCTACGAGCAAACAAAAACATTTGATGTAGGATTAAAGCCACATCCCCGGTTTCCGCAGCAGCAAAAAATTAGAATAACGAAACCATTGTTATCGGAGGTAATTGACAGTGTGAAGAAAGATATGATGACAAGAAAAAGGCCTTTCCCTTATTATAATATTGAAACGAAGACCAATCCAGAGTTTGATGGGGTGTTTTGTCCAGGACCGGAAGAATTTGTAGAGTTATTGGTAGCAGTAATAAAAGAAAAACAAATAGAAGACTATGTGATCATTCAATCTTTTGATTTCAGGACACTGCAATACCTCCATAAAAAATACCCGACTATTAAGACCGCTATGCTGATTGAAGATTTTGATAAAAGAACTTTTAGCGAACAATTAAAAGCGTTGGGTTTTATTCCCACTATTTATAGCCCTGCCTTTCAGTTGGTGAATGAAAAATTATTAAAAAATTGTCACCAAAAGCATATTAAAGTAATTCCCTGGACGGTGAATGATAAAGCTAAAATAGCTGCATTAAAAAAAATGGGAGTGGATGGTATCATTACAGATTATCCCAATCTTTTTAATGAATAGTCTATCAGAACTCGGGAAGACTCTTTTCACTGACACCCAGCCAATCCAACGCATTTTTATAGAATAATTTTCTCGTTGTCTTCTTTCCCAAATCCATTTTTTCGATCATTCTGCCAGGTTTATGTTCCCCTAACGGAAATGGATAATCACTGCCAAGGCAGATATTGTCTTCACCCATTACATCTATTAAAAACTCAAAAGCCTTTTTATCATGTACTAAACTGTCCATCCAGAATTTACCGATATAATTTCTTGGATTTACCGGATTATCTATTGCCACGAGGTCGGGCCGTACTTTAAATCCATGTTCTATCCGTCCTATTGTTAATGGAAAGGAGCCGCCACCATGTGCAAAAGCCACTCTTAGTTTAGGAAATTTTTCAAACACACCACCAAATATCATAGAGCAGATTGCTCTGGATGTTTCTGCGGGCATTCCTACCAGCCAGGGCAACCAGTATTTTTCCATTTGTGTTTCACCCATCATTTCCCAGGGGTGGATAAATAAAGCACAGCCTGCTTTTTCCGCCGCCTGGTAAAAAGGGAAAAATGTTTCATCAGAAAGATTTTTACCATTTATATTAGAACCTATCTGAAGTCCCGGCATTTTCAATTCTTTCATGCATCTTTCCATCTCTTTTATGGAAAGATCTATATCCTGTAAGGGAACGGTTCCCAGGCCAATAAAATGATTTGGTTCTTTCGATACAGTCTCCGCAATATGGTCATTAAAGAAACGGGAAGTGGTTAATCCGTCAGCAGGTTTGGCCCAATAATTAAATAAAACAGGGATGGTCGAAAGCACCTGCATACTTACTTCAGTTTCCTCCATTTGCTTTAGTCGCATTTCTGCTTTGTAGCAGTTTTCTTCTACTACACGAAACAATTTATCACCTTTCATCATGCAGGCGTCACATTCCCGGTGTTCAAGATGTATGAATTCTCCATAGCCAAATTTTTCTGTCCATTTTGGCATTTTATCGGGCATTATGTGTGTGTGGATGTCTATTTTCATGGAAGGTTAATTGGTTAATTAGTTAATTGGTATATTGGTTAATTAGTTTATTGGTAAATACAAGAGTCTGATTTTGGTTAATAGGTTTATTGGTATCTTGGTTAATTAGTTTATTGGGAATTACAGGTCTTTGTCCTTTTGTAAAGAGATTTACTTTGTTACGACCCCAATTAACTTTTCTTGGGAATTACAGGTCTTTGTCATTTTGTAAAGAGATTTACTTTGTTACGACCCCAATTAACCAATAAACTAATTAACCAATTAACTTTTCTTGGGAATTACAGGTCTTTGTCATTTTGTAAAGACATTTACTTTATCACGACCCCAATTAACCAATAAACTAATTAACCAATTAACCAATTAACTCTTCTTTACCGGAGGCTCCATTACCTCCCCGCATTTTTCACATGTCCTATGCATCATATCTTCCCAGAAACGATTCATCACCGGAGGTAGTTGTGATACTATATCATCTACATGCAGCGATTCTTCATATAATTTGTTTCCGCATTTTTCACAAAACCATAAAAAGCCATCATCTTCGGATTCTCTTTTCTTTTCAATAACCAATCCTACGGTGTTGGGACCACGTTGTGGAGAGTGAGGTGTTTTTGGAGGTAGTAAAAATATTTCACCTTCTTTAATCGGAATATCTCTGAATTCACCGTTATCTATTATTTTAACAACGATATTGCCTTCTACCTGGTAGTATAATTCTTCTGTTTCATTAAAGTGATAGTCTTTCCTGGCATTGGGTCCGCCAACGATCATTACAATGAAATTCTCAGCGTCTTTATAGATACATTGATTGCCTACAGGAGGTTTCAGGAGACTTCGGTTTTCATCAATCCATTTTTTGAGATTGAAAGGTGCAATAACAGACATATATCTCGTTTTTAGTATAAATAAAGTTGACTTTTTTATCCCCGATTTATGGGAAGGTATAAAGTCACCAAAAATTGACCATATTGACGCTTACTGCTGTCAAGATGGTAGGAGTCATTGGGCTAATATATTAAGCGAAAAATTACAACAATTTTCTTTAGGTTTGGAGTAGAAATGTTAATTAGTTTATTCGTTGATTGGTTTATCAGGAGATACAAGCGTACTAAAATCTGTAAAATATTTACCCAAACACGAACCCACCAATTAACCAATAAACTAATAAACCAATTAACCAACACATGAATCTCTCCTTAGAAGGAAAATCAGCCATCATTTGCGGCAGTACACAAGGTATCGGCCTTGCCATAGCAGAAGAATTAGCATTCCTGGGAGCTCATTGCACATTAATAGCCCGAAATGAAACGGCATTAATGGAGGCTGTTCAGCATTTAGATACACAGTTAGGACAGCTGCATGGCTACCTCGTTGCTGATTTCAGTAAACCCAATGAAGTTAAAAAAGTGATTGAAGAGCATGTTACCTTGAAAACAGTTCATATTCTTATTAATAATACTGGTGGCCCGGCTGCAGGTCCGGTGATTGAAGCAACAGAAGAAGCTTTTTTGAATACATTTAACCAGCACCTGATTTGTAATCATATTCTCACAAAGGCGGTTGTTCCTTCTATGAAAAATGAAGGCTATGGCCGCATTGTCAATATTATTTCAACTTCAGTAAAAATTCCGTTGAAAAATTTAGGCGTTTCTAATACTATTCGTGGCGCGGTGGCAAGTTGGGCAAAGAGTATGGCAAATGAATTAGGGCAATTTAATATTACCGTCAATAATGTATTACCGGGGTTCACCAGTACGTTGCGATTGTCAACTTTAATTGATCATATAGCAAAAAAAGGGAATACGGTAGTTGATATTGTTGAAAAAAATATGATAGAGGAAGTGCCCATGAAACGGTTTGCCCATGCGGCGGAGATTGCAGCAGTGGCAGCGTTCCTGGCATCACCGGCAGCATCTTATGTGAATGGGGTGAGTATTCCGGTGGATGGTGGGAGGACGGGGAGTATTTAGTTAATTGGTTTATTGGTTAATTAGTTTATTGGGGGAGGTCGAAAGATGAAAGTTTGACACAGTGAAAAATGAATCGTAAAAATTGGATTTTACAATGGACGGGAGTATTTAGTTTATTGGTTTATTGGTTAATTAGTTTATTGGGAGGAGTATGAAAGATTAGCTTTTATAAGAGTAAAAAACCTGCTAAAAAATTGAGTTTTATGGAATTTACATTGGAAAAACTGGAAGTTTATGAGTTAGCGGAACTATTTTCTGATGAGATTTGGGATATTGTAATGGGGTGGGATAATTTTAAGAAAGATACAATTGGCAAGCAAATTGTTAGATCTTCAGATTCAGTTTCTGCAAATATAGCTGAGGGGTATGGACGTTTTTATTATAAGGAGAGTAAGCAGTTTTATTTCTATTCAAGAGGCTCACTACAGGAGACAAAATCATGGTTAGGGAAATGTAAAAGAAGAAAAATTATAAAACTGGAAAAGTGTGAAGAACTTTTGCAAAAAGCAGAAACAATTCTTTTGAAGTTGAATGCTTTTATAAAATTTGTTTCCAAATCAGCTAAGCACAACCCAAAATAAAACAGTTAATCGGTTATTCGGTTAATTGGTTAACTGGTTTATTAGTTTATCAGGAAATACATGAGTCTTTAAATTTGTAAAACCTTTTACCTTTTCACGACCCCAATAAACTTATTAACCAATAAACTAATAAACAAATCGAATTGCACATCCCATATCATCTCGAAAATTACATTGGTGGAAATCTGATAGGTCCATTAAGCGGAAAATTCATTGACAATATTAACCCGGCAACGGCAGAAGTGTATGGGCAGATCCCTGACTCCAATGAAAAGGATGTTGAAGTAGCTGTTAATGCGGCAAAAAAAGCATTTCCTGCCTGGAGTACCACACCGGTAGAAGAAAGATTTAAAATTCTCAACCGGATTGCAGAACTGATAGATGACAACCTGGACGCATTAGCACTTGCTGAAACAACTGATAATGGTAAACCTCTTTGGTTAAGTAAACAAGTAGATATTCCAAGAGCTTCTGCAAATTTCCGTTTTTTTGCCACAGGTATTATGCACTTTGCTACCGAGAGTCATCATATGGAAGATAAGGCAGTTAACTATACACTTCGTCAGCCCATAGGTATTGTAGGTTGTATTTCTCCCTGGAATCTTCCCTTATATTTATTTACCTGGAAAATTGCACCGGCATTGGCGGCTGGCAACTGTGTAATTGCAAAACCTTCAGAAGTAACACCTGTTACAGCTTTTTTACTTTCCTATATCTGTAAAGAAGCTTGTTTACCTGATGGTGTACTGAACATTGTACATGGTACTGGTACAGGAGCCGGTGAAGCTATTGTTTCACATCCTTCCATTAAAGCAATTTCATTTACCGGCAGCACAAAAGCCGGAGAGCGGATTGCAAGTATTGCTGCTCCGAAATTCAAAAAACTTTCATTGGAATTAGGAGGTAAAAATCCTCATATCATATTTGCTGATTGTGATTGGAATAAAATGATTCAGGAATCAATCCGTTCATCTTTTAGCAACCAGGGGCAAATATGTTTATGCGGCAGCAGGATTTTGATTGAAGAAAGTATATATGAGCAATTCAAAACAGTCTTTGTTGAATACACAAAAAATTTACAAGTTGGCGACCCGTTAGAAGAAGGTTCCAAACAAGGTGCTATTGTCAGTAAAGTTCATTTTGATAAGATCATGAACTGCATCGAAATTGCTAAACAGGAAGGAGGCAAAATCTTATGTGGCGGGCATGCTGTTAAATTGGAAGGGAGATGTGCCAATGGTTATTTTATTCAACCAACGATTATTGAAAATCTTGGTCCAGACTGCCGGACCAACCAGGAAGAGATTTTTGGTCCTGTGGTTACCTTGCAATCTTTTAAAACAGAAGAAGAAGCTATACAATTAGCGAACGCCACACAATATGGATTAGCGGCATCTATCTGGACACAGGATATTTCCAGAGCCAACAGGGTAGCTGCCAAAGTGGATAGCGGTATCATCTGGATTAATTGCTGGTTGCTCCGAGACTTAAGAACACCTTTTGGAGGGTTAAAAAATAGTGGAGTAGGGAGAGAAGGTGGTTGGGAAGCTTTACGGTTTTTTACGGAAGCGAAGAATGTTTGTATCCAATTATAGTTGCGGGTTTGGAGTTTGGGGTTAGGTGTTTTGTTTAAAGAAGAAAAATTATTCTTTATGGCCACTATCAAAAAAATGGAAGATCTGGAAATATGGCAGTTGGCAAGACAATTGGAGAATAAAGTCTTTGAAGAAACGGAGAAAGGGAAATTATCAAAGGACTATAAATTAAAAGATCAAATGAATTCTTCATGTGGTTCAGTTATGGATAATATTGCAGAGGGATTTGGCAGAGCCAGTAGACTGGAGTTTGTTCAGTTTTTAAGTATTTCAAATGGCTCTGGAAACGAATTGCAATCACAGTTATATCGCTGTTTCGATAGGAAGTATTTTTCGAAATTAACTTTTGATGAGCTTTATCTGTTAGCTGATTTAGTTTGTAAAAAGATAAATGCTTTTATGAGTTATCTTAATAAATCACCGATTAAAGGACAAAAATTTGCCAATAGAAAAATTATAAAGTGAATGAACCCCCAACCCCAAACTCCAAACCTGATAACGGTTACGGATAATGCATCAACCCCCCTCGGTGCCTATCCCCACGCAAGAAGAGTGGGCAACCTGCTTTTTCTTTCGGGTATCGGTCCAAGAGATCCGAAGGACAATTCTATTCCCGGATTAGAAGTAGATGCAGCAGGAAATATTATTAAGTATGATATTGAAGCAGAATGTCATGCTGTTTTTGCAAATATCAAAACTGTATTGGAAGCCAGCGGCAGTAGCTGGGATAAGATCATTGATGTGACCGTTTTTCTGACCAATATAAAGAATGATTTTCCGGTATATAATAAAGTGTATGCAGACTATTTTACTTCAGTGCAGGCTTGCAGAACAACCGTAGAAGTAAAGAGTTTGCCAACGCCCATTGCGATTGAATTAAAAGTGATAGCTACCATAGATTAAAATTTTAGGCTAAAGCCCATCAGGTAAGCATTCATTGCCCCCTTGGCAATGAATGGAAGGCCATCACATTTGAGAGAGTTTATAATATGCAATTTAATTGCCCCGGGTTTTAACCCGGGGATTAGGATAAAGTAGATAAAGTCAAATGGGCTTTAGCCACAAATAAAAAAAATGAAATATCAAAACACATTAAATTTTGCTAAAGAATCAGATAATTCTGATTCGCTGA
This sequence comes from Chitinophagaceae bacterium, assembly GCA_031372465.1. Lineage (GTDB taxonomy): Bacteria > Bacteroidota > Bacteroidia > Chitinophagales > Chitinophagaceae > JJ008. The sequence goes on from JANMLJ010000225.1 coordinate 15,523, forward strand.
AACATTTCAGAGAAAAATTTTTCCTTCCGCAACATACTGGAAAAGATGGTATTTATTTTACCGGCAATTCGCTGGGTCTGCAAGCAAAAATAACTGCTGAATATGTACAGCAGGAATTAAATGATTGGGCAAAACTTGGGGTTGAAGGCCATTTCCAGTCAAAAACTCCGTGGATGCCTTACCACGAGATTTTTCCAAAGCAATTGGCAAAGATCGTAGGATGCAAAGAACAGGAAGTAATAGTGATGAACTCGCTCACGGTAAATCTTCATTTACTGATGGTGACTTTTTATCGTCCCACCAAACAGCGATATAAAATAATCTGTGAAGCAAAAGCTTTTCCCTCAGACCAGTATGCTTTTGAAACACAAGCTGTATTTCATGGTATTGATCCTGCTGATGCGGTGATTGAAGTTTCGCCAAGAGAAGGTGAGCATACATTACGAACAGAAGATATTTTATCAACCATAGCACAGCATGGGGATAGTATCGCTGTAGTTTTATTTAGCGGTGTCAACTATTATACCGGTCAGTTGTTTGACATGGAGAATATAACAAAAGCTGCACATGCTGTTGGTGCATATGCCGGCTTTGATCTGGCACATGCTGTGGGAAATGTCGAATTGCACCTGCATGAGTGGAATGTTGATTTTGCCTGTTGGTGTTCGTATAAATATTTAAACAGTGGGCCTGGTGGTGTGGCAGGGGCTTATATTCATGAAAAGCAGGCAGCAAAGAAAGATTTGCCAAGGTTTGCAGGCTGGTGGGGGCACAACAAAGAAAGACGGTTTAAAATGGAAAAGGGATTTAATCCTATTCCAACCGCAGAAGGCTGGCAGTTAAGTAATGCACCGGTTTTATCAATGGCTGTTCATAAAGCTTCTTTGGATATTTTTGATGAAGCAGGTATTGATCAGCTTCATCAAAAAAGAAAATCATTAGCTGGTTATTTGCATTTTGTATTGCATGCTATAAATGACAGGAAACCCGAAAAAGTTCTTGAAATAATTACCCCGGCTGATGAAAAGGAAAGAGGTTGCCAGGTTTCTATTTTGATGCTGAAAGACGGAAAAATGATTTTTGATGAATTGACAAAACAGGGCGTTTTTGCCGACTGGCGAGAACCAAATGTTATCCGTGTGGCCCCGGTACCTTTGTATAATTCGTATGAAGATGTGTATAGGTTCGGAGAAATAGTAAATCAGTTAATTAGTTAATTAGTTTATTGGTTTATTGGGTTCGTGTTGTGATAAATGTCATTCAAGAATTATTCTTTTTTTAAATTTTCAATAGACTAGTAAGCAAATTTTAAAAATCAGACTTCTGTATTTCCTAATTAACTAATTAACAAATAAACCAATTAACCAATAAACTTGAATAAAAATATTACAATAATCGGTGCGGGTCCAGTAGGTTCTCTCTTATCTATCTATCTCGCAAAAAGAGGACATAAAGTTAGTATCTACGAACGTAGAGGTGATATGCGAAAAGAAACGATGGTGGCTGGACGTTCTATCAACCTGGCATTAAGTGACAGAGGTTTATTGGCTCTGGATAAAGTTGGTTTGTCGGAAGAAATAAAACAGATATCCATTCCAATGCACGGTCGCCATATTCATAATTTAGATGGATCAATGGCATTTCAACCGTATGGCAAAGAAGGTCAGTTCATCAACTCCGTTTCAAGGGGAACATTGAATAGTAAGCTGATGGATTTAGCAGAGCAGCATGGAGTAGAAATTTATTTCAACCATAAATGCACATTCATCGACTGGAAAACTAACACTATTACTTTTGAACTACCCAACTCGAAACTCGAAACTCAAAACCCGCAACTGATCTTCGGTTCAGACGGTGCTTTCTCTGCTGCCAGGTTGCAACACCAGTTACAACATGATAAATTCGATTATCAGCAATATTATATTGACTGCGGGTATAAAGAATTAACTATTCCTGCCGGTCCGGATGGTCATTTTTTAATAGAGAAAAATGCTCTCCATATCTGGCCAAGAAAAGATTATATGCTGATTGCATTACCCAATATCGATGGAAGTTTTACCTGTACCTTGTTTTTCCCTTTTGCAGGTGAACAATCATTTGAGAAATTGAACAACGAAGAAAAAGTAACTTCTTTTTTTGAAAAAACATTTCCTGATATAATAACATTGATCCCTGACCTCACTAACCAATTTATTCATAATCCTGTTGCTTCTTTGGTAACGGTAAAATGTTTTCCCTGGATACGGGAAGATAAATTTGCGCTGATAGGTGATGCGGCGCATGCTATTGTTCCCTTCTTTGGGCAAGGGATGAATTGTGGGTTTGAAGATTGCCGGATAGTAGATGAGTTGATCGAAAAAAATGGAGATGATTGGCATTCCATTTTACAACAATATCAAACATTGCGTAAGCCTGATGGCGATGCGATTGCCGATCTGGCCATTAATAATTTTATTGAAATGCGGGAAAAAACGGCCGACCCTGTATTTTTACTGCAAAAGAAAATAGAAGCAAGGCTGCATCAAAAATATCCTGATCAATGGATACCTGCTTATACACAGGTTACTTTTAGCCCGCAAATAAGATATTCAGAGGCGTTAAAGAGAGGGCAGCACCAGCAGGCAATAATGACGGAAGTGATGAAGATGGAAACCATTGAGGAGAGATGGGATAGTGAGGAGGTGGAGAAATTTATATTGAATAAATTAATTAGTTAACTGGCTAATTAGTTAATTGGTTAATTGGTTAATTAGTTAATTGGGCGGCGTGAAAAGATATAATAGCTTTATTAACTTTCAGACTTTTGTATTTACTAATAAACTAATAAACAAATTAACCAATAAACTGCTTAATTAGTTAATTGGGCGGCGTGAGATGGTAAAATTTCTTTATAAACTTTCAGGCTTTTGTATTTACTGAAGCCCTGGTTAACTGGTTTATTTGTTTATTGGTTAAATGGGAGGCGTGCTAAGGTTAGATTTCTTTATATACTTTCAGACTTTTGTATTTACTAATAAACCAATTAACCTATTAACTGATTAACTTCGTCCTTATGACCCGCCAGCAACTCGTTGAACAGATCAGAAATAAAGGATCCTACCTCTGTGTTGGATTAGATACCGATAGTACAAAAATTCCCCGCCATCTTTTAACGGAACCTGATCCTGTCTTTGCTTTCAACAAAGCGATTATTGATGCTACCAGAGATTTATGTGTCAGCTATAAGATCAATACAGCATTCTACGAAGCAATGGGAGTAAAAGGCTGGGTGGCGATGGAGAAGACAGTTCATTATATTGGGGATGAGCATTTCAAAATTGCTGATGCCAAAAGAGGTGATATTGGGAATACATCCGATCAGTATGCAAAAGCCTTTTTTGAAGCAATGCCTTTTGATGCAGTTACTGTTGCTCCCTATATGGGAGAGGATAGTGTAAAACCTTTTTTACAATATAAAAGAAAATGGGCTATTGTGTTGGGATTGACTTCTAATAAAGGAGCCAGTGATTTTGAATTGCAATACATGGTTGTGAAGCAGACTGTTCAGACCAGTGAAGAAGTAGTTCCTGATAAGGATGAAGACGCAGGCTACAGAATTGATGCAATGAGAATAGATACAACTTATGCAGGTTTTTTATATGAACAGGTTTTAGCAACCGTTTCTAAATGGGGCAATACCGACAATCTAATGTTCGTAATAGGGGCAACACAGGCGAATGAATTTACCAATATAAGGAAACTCGTTCCTGATCATTTTTTCCTTGTTCCCGGTGTGGGGGCACAGGGAGGAAGCCTGAAAGAAATATCTGAAAAGGCAATGATAAAAGATTGTGGTATACTTGTCAATGTAAGCCGGGCCATCCTCTATGCATCTGATAAGGAAAATTTTGCTGAAGAAGCAAGAGCTATTGCACTGGAGTATCAGCAGGAAATGAAAACATATTTATAAAGAAAATATTTTCTACCACTAAAACAATTGTTTATGCAGAAATTACTATCAGGGGTATGCGCTTTTTTTATTATTTCAGCATTGTTTGCACAGCCTGAGAATAAGGAGGTAAAGCCAAATTATCTGGCGGCATCAAAATTTTCTCCGGCCAAACTCGATAAGTTGGTATTTTCTACCAGTGTGGATCCTCATTGGTTAAAAAAATCAAATCGTTTCTGGTATACTTACCAGACTACAGATGGAAAAAATTGGTACATCGTTGACCCCGTGAAAGGAGAGAAGAAATTATTATTTGACAATGATAAAATGGCGGCATTATTAACTGCTATAATAAAAGATCCTATTGATGGTCAGCACCTGGAGATAGACAGTTTGCAATTTCTGGAGGATGAAAACCGGATTCGTTTCCAGGTAAGAAGTTCCATTGAGGTCATTATAAAAGATACCACAGCTAAAAAGGGAACACCTCCTAAAAAAGAGAAAAAGACATTTTACTTTGAATACAATTTAAACACCGGGGCTATTACCAACCTGACCGATTTTAAAAGACCTCTGCGTAAAGCAGCCTGGGCTTCCGTTTCACCAGATAGTACCATGGTTCTTTATGGAAAAAATTACAACCTGTACTGGATGACTTTTGACAATTATAAAAAAGCACAGATCAACGAAAAAGATTCCACCATTGTAGAACAGACTATCACTACAGATGGTGTAGAATATTACAGTTATCATGCCGGTTCTTTTGGAGAAACGAATGTAGAGGTGGAAAAAAAGAAAAAAGACCGTAAAACGGTCTCCGTGCTCTGGTCACCAGATTCAAAATACTTTATTATGAACCGGACGGATGAACGAAAAATAAAAGATCTGTGGGTTATAAATAGTATTTCAGAGCCAAGGCCAACCCTGGAGACCTATAAGTACTGGATGCCGGGAGAAACTGATTCGCCGGTGGAAGAAATTCTTGTATTTGATGTGGCAACCAAAAAACCAACCAAACTTTCAATCAGTTTATTCAAAGATCAAACAATAGACCTTTTCCGGAAACCTTCTTTACGAAAAAACAGGGATGATGATTTTGTGCCACAATTATGGTTAGGAAATAACAGTCATTTCTTTTTCAGTCGTACAAGCCGTGATCTAAAAAGAATAGATATATGCAGGGTGGCTGTAGCCACAGCAAAAGTAACAGCATTATTGGAAGAGCGAATGAATACTTATGTAGAAATAAGAACACCGGCACTGGTAAATGATGGTAAGGAGATTATTCATTGGAGTGAAAGGGATGGTTGGGGACATTTTTATCTGTATGATGAATCCGGAAAACTAAAAAATCCTATTACATCGGGGCCTTATCATTGTGAGAATATTGTTGGGGTTGATGAAAATAAACGTATTCTTTATTTTTCTGCAAACGGAAAAGAAATGGTGTCTTCAGATAAAAAGACCGGAACTGCCCTGGAAAAGGAAGATCCTTATTACCTGCATTTGTATAAAATAAATTTTGATGGTACCGGGTTAAAATTATTGAACGAAGGAAATTATGATAATAGCTTTGTAATGGATGATGATAAACAATTTTTTGTCAATACATTTTCACGTGTCAATACCATTCCGAAATCCGTTTTATATGATAATACGGGTAAAACGATTTTGCCTTTGGAAACGGCAGATTTCACCCGGATACTCGAAACCGGGTATAAATTTCCGGAAACATTCAAAGTAAAAGCAGATGATGGTATCACGGATCTTTATGGGGTGATGTATAAGCCATTTGATTTTGATCCTGCTAAAAAATATCCACTGATCGAATATGTTTATCCTGGTCCTCAAACAGAGGCCGTTAATAAATCATGGGGAAAGGGAATGGATCGGATGGATCGGTTGGCACAATTGGGATTTATTGTCGTTACCGTGGGTAACCGTGGCGGTCACCCGGGAAGAAGTAAATGGTATCATAATTACGGATATGGCGACCTGAGGGATTATGGACTGGCCGATAAAAAAACTGCTGCAGAACAATTAGCCAATCGTTTTCCTTTTATAGATATTACCCGTGTGGGAATACATGGCCATAGTGGTGGGGGATTTATGAGTACGGCAGCGATGTTTGTATATCCTGATTTTTTCAAAGCGGCGGTGAGTAATGCCGGCAATCACGATAATGCTATTTATAACCGTTGGTGGAGTGAAAAACATAATGGGGTAAAAGAAGAAATTGGTGACAAAGGCGATACCACCTTTGCGTATGCCATCGAGAAAAACCAGGACCTCGCTAAAAATTTAAAAGGAAGG
>JANMLJ010000230.1:0-6462 GCA_031372465.1 Chitinophagaceae bacterium
CAACAGAAAATTTAAAGATTTATGAAGTGCCGCCTGCTACGGGTAATATGGATGATGCCATCCTGATATGTTCAAAATGCACTGCACAAATTGAAAAGAAAGAGGAAATAGATACAACGCACTGGCAATGTTTAACAACCAGTATGTGGAGTGAAGTACCTGCCGTGCAGGTGATGGCCTGGCGGATGCTGAACCGTTTACGGAATGAAAGTTGGGCCGCTGAACAAATTGATTTGCTTTATCTCGATGAAGAGAAACTAACATGGGCCAAAGCCAGCGGAGATCATGAGAATGATGCATCTGTTGACCTTCATAAAGATTGTTTTGGTGCGATATTGCAAAGTGGCGATAATGTGGTATTGACGAAATCATTAGATGTAAAAGGTTCAACAGTTAATGCGAAAGTAGGAACGGTGGTTCGAAATATCCGTTTGGTTGCTGGCAATACTGAACAGGTAGAGGGAAAAATAGAAGGGCAGACGATTGTGATTTTGACGAAATATTTGAGGAAGCAGGGTTGATAGGTTATCTAATTTATTTTTTACCTAAAATTGATTACTTAATTCTTTCTTCATCTACGCCCTTTTTTACCTATCCAGGCTTATAAATCTTCGTAAATAAGTTTTTTAAAGTGATCAGTTTTGATCCAGGAGAAAACTATTATTGAAGCAATAAAACGAGTTTGCGCATTCATTGCTCAACTTATTTACGGCATATGCCCCCCGAAAGGGCAGAAATAGCATAAATAAGGAATTTTAACTCTTTTAGCCTATCCGAACTAGCGATTTTATTTATACTTTTGCAATCCGTAAATTTTAAAAAGAATATGAGAGAAATAGTAAGAAGTGCACAGGAGAACAATGCACAATTTGCAGCCATTGAATGGAATGAAAATGAGTTATTTCAATACCAGGTTTTATTGCTTCAAAGCAATGAAAACGAAGACCAGCGTTTATTTAATGAAGCAGTAGAAACATTGTATAAAAAATGGTTGGTGGGAGAGGAGTCAATCTTTACCATAAAAACACAATCATATCAATGGAATCTGAAGGAACAATTAGTTCCAACACTGCTTAATCAACCGGAGAAAAATGAATACCTGGCCCGCAAAGCCCAAAAATTAATACAACAGTATTACAATAATGTTACCACAGAAAAGTTGGATGCTGAAATTGCGGCCTTGCTGAATAGATTGACCGGGGAAGTTAGCAATGATCAATTTGCAAAAATCAACAGTGATGCAAAAGCGATGGATGAAAAGTTGAAAAATGCAGTGGTCGCCAGCAAAACTATTTCTGTAGAACAAAAATGGGTAGAAAATGGTATTGATAACAGTACGTACCTGAACCTGAAGCTAAAATTGAATACTGTTTTTGATCAATTAAAACAAGCAAGGGCCAATTCATTTGATACAAATTATAATACCATCGCTCCCAAAGTGGAAGCGGCCTATGCGCAAAGCAGGACCGATGAAAACTTTAATGAAACACGGAAGGACTTAATTGCTTTACAAAAAGAAGTGATTGCCATTCCGCTTGAACGCTGGCAAAAAAATGAATTGATGGACAGGATGCGTTCTGCATTCGACCATATTAATACAAAACAGGATGCATGGCGATTAAACCAGGATGCAAAGAGGATAGAACAAACAGAAGCATTGCAAAAACAATATGACCTTGTAATTCCCCAGGCAATTAACAGCCCTTTTAGTGAAGGGTTTGCTTTGCTGAAAGATCTGCAGGATTTTACCAACAAATCCAGTGTGCTGAGGGAAAGAAGGGAACAGTTTTATACAGCACTTGATGAAGCATTTAAATCGATCAAGCAAAAAGCAGATAGTGAGAACGATGCCAATTTTGAAATAGCAACCCGCCAGGTTGAATTGGCCATTTCGACAAGTGCCAATATGGAGTTATTTAAAGAGTCCCGTCAAATCCTGATTGCTGCACAAAACGAATTAAGGGAAATCAGGTTGGGTAAAAAACAAAAGGATGATTTGTTTGGAAAACTACGGGTTGCCTTTGATACCTTAAACAAAGAGCAGGATGAATTCTTTAGCAAAAAGCGAAAAGAAAACAGGAATCAGCTGGCAGATACGTTGCAACAAATGAAAAGAATACTGGCAAGAAAGAAAGAAGGTATGGAAACACTTTATACGGCAAAAAGTAATGTTGAGTCAAAGGCCAGTATTATAAAAGTGGATAAAAAAAGTGATGGCAGCATATCCAACATGTTCAAAGATAGATTAGTGGAAATAACAGCAAAGGTGGAAGCTGCAGAAAAAGATATAGCCCAGTTAGAAAAGAAGATCGGGAAATTGGAGCATGAGATCAGTGAGGAGGAAAAATAGGTGGCTACATGCGGTGAACTTTTGTCAAGACTCGTGGTGCTTTACGGACTTTGTTGGTGTTGAGTGATGGTTTTTGTGAGATAGCAAACACCAACAAACGAAAAGAAACTAATTTTTTAAATAAGGGCTTACTATAGTTTTGTTGGTGGTGTCTTTGCCAGGCTGCAATGTCTGCTCACAACACTCAGCAACGGCGTGATGCTTTCTTTGGGAAGACCAACAGTGGCGAAAAGAAAGAATAGTGGAGATAACCGCCAAGGTGGAAGCTGCAGAAAAAGATATAGCTCAGTTAGAAAAGAAGATGGGAAAATTGGAGCATGAGATCAGTGAGTCGGAAAAATAGGTGCCTAAATGCGGTGAACTTTTGTCAAGACTTATGGTGCTTTTACTAACCCTGAAGGGGTGTAATTATTATAGCATGTTACAGGAAGATTTACATGAACCCCGTAGGGGTGACATTTCAAATCTTATATCACCCCTACGGGGTTTGCACCAAAATTAATTATCGTTTCTATAATAATATCAGCCCTTCGGGCTTTTGTTGAAAAAGTATATAAATATTTTCTGAGCCCTGGTTCGAGACTTCACTAACTACGGCAGACTTTAGACATTTACCAAGCGTACGAAGACTCAGTCAGTAATTTGGACCATTCTTTTTATTCGTAATAGCTTTAAATGTGAATATATTTTCAGGAATAAATAATTTTTGAAAATTAAATTCTATGCCCCTTCTCACCAACAACCCGCATTAAAGTTACTTCAAAAACGAAGGGAAACTCTCGATAAACCTATTTGGAAATACCGAAGTATGAAGAGTCCTTCTACACTTAAGTTTCGGCGAATAAATGCGACTAACCGAATCTGATAGTGGCAATAAAGCTGGACAAATAAAATTATCCTTTCACTAAATCACCGTTCGACTCTTCGACAAACTCAGAGCTGAGGGTGACATCCTCTTTCCGATGCTTCATCACTAACCAACCCGTAACTATAACAGATAGTATAAAATAAACTCCCAATATGTATTTTATTGAAAAGAGATAATTATTCGCACCAAACCAATCATCCTGTGCGTATAAAAAATAAAGCCCAAGACCGCTGCGTATAACTTCACAAATAATAGCAGTCTGGTTTCTGTCCATCAGGTCGGTCAATGCATAGATTGTCAGAAATATAAAACCGCCATACCAGAAAATATATGTTTTGTCAAGACTGTTGATAAGGGCAATATTTCCAAAGAAATAACTGACAAAGATTAAAACCATCATCAATTGTACCCAGCTCCATACATTTAAAACAGTAGAAGTTTTGGTATCATATTTTTCAAAATGATATACGTCGTCAATTTTATACACGGGGAATTTCTCTATCACATCTGCCGGGCGATAACCGGTTGGTTTAAACCAAAGGGTGAATTTGTCTTTCCAATTGTTGGTTCGCCATGCATCTTTTGTCATCAGCCATAGATGTTGAAAATTAATTTTTATGGGATTCCATGTTCTTACTGGTCTGGTGATGCCATAAACAGGTGGTGCTTCTTTTAATTCCTGCTGGTAGGTGCCAAATAATTTATCCCAGAAAATAAAGATCTGCCCGAGATTTTTATCTAAATATTCTTTGTTGATGGCATGATGCACCCGGTGATGAGAAGGAGTAACTATAATATTTTCCAAAAATCCCATTTTATTGATATGCTGGGTATGATACCAGAATTGTGCAAATAAATGTAAGGGACCAACGGTGGCAATCACTTCATTTGGTACACCCATCAAAGCCGCTGGAATTAACAAAAACGTGAATGGATTGACGAACATGGAAATACTTTGGCGTAGCGCACAGGCAAGGTTAAATTCTTCGCTGCTATGATGAATAATATGCAGGTTCCAGAAAACATTGATATGATGACTCCAGCGATGCACCCAATAACCGGCAAAGTCAATACAAAGAAAGGCAATAATATAAGTAAGCCAGGTAGCAGTAATATGATAAATGGCTATTTTCTCCACCAGCCAGGTATAAGCAATAATGGAAATACTAAGGCCTAAAACATCTTTGGTAACGTTGGTAACACCGCTACCAAGACTGGATATCATATCCATATTCCGGACAGTATCCTTATTTTTTCTCCAGCCCCACCATTTTTCAAAAAGTACCAATAGAAGGAAGGCTGGCATTGCGATGAGTAGTATCTTTCCGTAAGTTTCCATTTTAGCTGGTAAGTATAAATCAAATTTACAAAAACACAGTATGAGAAAACTATTTTTATTTCCTGTAACTTTTTTAATACAACTTATAGTTACAATCCCTTTTTGCGGACTGGCTCAGGTTACTACCGGGGCTCAAAAACTGGCTGCTTTTAAAAAGCAAGAGCAAATGATACTGCAATCGCCGTATAAAAATTTGCAATGGCGCCTTACTGGCCCTGATAATAAGAGTGGCCGCAGTACTGATGTGTGGGGTATTACCGGCAATCCAAATATTATATATGCTGCATTTGCCACCGGTGGTTTATGGAAAACGGAAGATGCTGGTAAAAACTGGGCTTCTTTATTTGACAAGCAAGCAACTCTTTCTATTGGTAATATGGCCATTGCGTCTTCAGATAATAATATTTTATATGTAGGTACCGGAGAGGCGAATATTTTCCGTGCTTCCTTACCTGGAGTTGGCATGTATAAATCAATGAATGCAGGTAAAAATTTCCAGCATATTGGTTTGGAAAATACCGGAACTATTGCAAGAGTAGTGGTGCATCCTAAAAATGCAAACACGGTTTATGTTGCCGCAAGTGGGAATGAATGGACATATAATAAAGACCGGGGTGTTTATATGACCAACGATGGCGGCAAAACCTGGAAGAATATTTTATTTGTAGATGAAAAAACCGGTTGTATCGATTTAAGTATGGACCCATCAGATCCAAACATTTTATATGCATCCATGTGGAACCGAATCCGCCGTCGCTGGAGTGATCCCGTTCCTGAAGACGGAGATCATATATATAAAACAACTGATGGCGGAAAAACCTGGAAGATCATTAATAATGGATTACCGGATACAAAAATGACCGGCAGGATTGGTTTAGCCATTGCCTCCTCCAATCCTTCTGTTATTTATGCTTTTGTGGACGATCATAATAAAAAGAGGGATCCTAATCCTGGTGAAAAAGATTCATACCAGCGAAATGTGCTGAAAGTGGTAATCGGAGGCGCTATTTATCGAAGCAATGATAAAGGAGAGACTTGGGTGAAGATGGCGGAGATACATGATTTTTTTAAACCTTTTTCCGGCACCTATGGTTGGGTATTCAGCCAGATAAGAGTGGATCCAAAAGATGAAAATGAAGTATATGTAATGGGTGTATCCATGGGAAAATCAACAGATGGCGGAAAAACCTGGAAACAGTTTCAACCTTCCGACAAAACCAGTGAAGATATTCACGGAGACAATCATGCCATGTGGTTTGATGCAGAAAATCCTGATAGAATTATCCTGGGAAATGATGGAGGTGTAAGTACTACACTCGATGGCGGAAAAATCTGGAATAACTTTTTTGATAAACTGCCTACCACACAGTTTTATACTTTGGCATATGATATGCAAACTCCTTTCAATGTGTTTGGATCCATACAGGATGAAGGAACATACAGCGGTAGTATCAGCAACACCTTTGGTAAGCCACAAGATTCCACAGTACGCTCCTGGAATTATGCACCTGGCGGCGAGGGCACACAGATACAGGTTGATCGGGATAGCTCGAATATTGTGTTTTCCAGCAGTTATTACGGAAGGCTGATGAAAAGTAATATGGGTAAAAAAGGAAGAAGGGATCAAAGCAAACCTATTGACATGTTCAGTGTTGGTGCTATTGACTCATTGCGGGGTGAGTGGCTTGCCGGAACACTGATCTCGAAATTTAATAATAAAGTTATTTATCATGGACTTCAGCATTTATATAAATCTGCAGATGGAGGTGATAACTGGAAAATGATCAGTCCCGATCTGTCAAATAATGATAAAACGAAAATGGGCGTATATCCCTATCTGATCTATCACCAGGCAATAACCGCTATTACAGAAGGAGATAAACCAGGCGTTGTGTATGCCGGCAC
>JANMLJ010000264.1:0-7235 GCA_031372465.1 Chitinophagaceae bacterium
AAACAAAAGTTTTATATGTAGAAGATGAATTATTCCTCGGCAAAATTGTAAAGGAAAGCCTGGAAAGCCGGGACTTTGAAGTTACCATGGAAGGTGATGGTGGAAAAGCTACAGAACTTTTTAAAAAAATACAACCTGACATCTGTGTGCTCGACATCATGCTGCCCAATAAAGATGGATTTACCATAGCTGATGAAATAAGAGCATTGGATGAAGAAGTGCCGATTATTTTTTTGACAGCTAAAACCCAAACAGAAGATGTGGTAAAAGGGTTTTCGCTTGGAGGAAATGATTATATCCGTAAGCCTTTCAGTATGGAAGAACTGATAGTGCGGATACAAAATCTGTTAAAGAACAAGCAGGATGGTTCACAAAAAATTTCCGGTGGTACAGCTACTATTGGTAAATATAATTTTCAACTGAACAGGCAACTGCTCAGTTATGGAAAGGAAGAAAGAAAGCTTTCCTATCGCGAAAGTGAATTACTGAAAGTTCTGTATGAAAACCGGTCCACAATTATTGACCGAAAAGACATCCTTAATTTGCTTTGGGGAAATGACTCATTTTTTAACAGCCGCAACCTCGATGTATATATTACCAAACTCAGGAGTTATTTAAAAGAGGATTCTTCGCTGGAGATCATTACTATTAAGGGAGTTGGCTATCGCTTTGTAACGGAATAGATTCCAGTTATTATTATTGATTACAGCAACTTTATTGACATCTTCAACCAGCGTTACTTTTCTGGCATAGATTTATTATCATAATAAGAAATCAGCTTGATGATAAATAAGGCCAAAAAGATGTCCATTACTAAAAAAATACTGATTGGATTATTGATATTCATAGTAATTGGCGGGGTAATCTTTCAAATTTTCATTACCAGGTACCTTCCTTCCATGGTAAAAATGAGGCTATCTGATATTATTGTAAAAGGGTCAGATAGCTTATATAAGTTAGAAATGGGGAAATTTGACCTCGGTTTTTGGGGTGGCACTATTAGTATTACTGATTTGCGTATTACCATTGATAGCGCCAGGTATAAAAAAATGAATGAAGAAAAGAAGCTTCCTCCACTAACATTCGAACTTATTTTGCCAAAAGCAAAGGCGGCAGGCATTAATATAAAAGCGCTTATTTTTTCTAAAAGGATAGATATCCGGCAAATCGGGTTTGGATCGGCAGAAGTAAAACTGGCCCGTCATTTTAAAACAACAGAAGCAGCCAAAAACAATGACGTTCCCTTATGGAAATTGATACAACCCGATATCCGATCAATACGTGTAAGCAGTATTGTCTGTGACGATTTTAAAATCAATTATAAAAATGTTGACAGTGCCGCAGGTTTTCACTGGCAATTCGATAAAAGCAATATCCTGTTTTCAGATATACGGGTTGACAGCATCTCTGCCAGCGACAGTAACCGGCTACTTTTTGCTAAAAATATAATACTTACCGCTGCCGATATTAAAATGAAAACACCTGATGGCTTATATAGCCTTCAGGCAAAAGAGATTCTTTATACTTCAGCAGCAAGATCAATGGAAGTAAAGCAATTTAATTTTTATCCTGCACTCAGTAAACAGGAATTCAAAAAGCATTTTGGCTACCAGCATGAGCTATACACAGTAAAAATTCCATTTATTCATCTGCAAAATTTCCAGTTGCCGGGATGGATAAATTATAATAAACTATTAGCAGATACAGTAGAACTGGCTTCTCCTTCTGTAGCTATTTACCTCGACAGACGAGCAAAGCCTTATGCATTTAGCAAAAAAGGAAAGTACCCGCACCAGTTATTACAGCAGGCCCCTTTTATTATCCATGTAAAAAGGCTAAAAGCAACAGATGCATCAGTTATATACAGCGAAACGAATAATTTAAATAATCTCACTGGTAAATTTGTGTTGCCTTTTTTAAACGGGGTGATTGATAATATTACTAACGATCCGGTTGCTATTGCCAGCTCTTCGGCATGTATTGCTGACATCCGTGGAACTATCATGAAGACAGGAAAAGTGCATGCTGTTTTTCGTTTCAACCTCGCCGATAAAAATGGTGCGTTCAGGGTAAATGCAACTATCACAAATTTAGATGCACAGCAGATACAGCCTCTTTTTGTGGCTATGACATCTGTAGAAATACAATCTTTCAATATGAAGCAACTGGACTACCGTATTATTGGAAATGAAAACTCAGGCACTGGTACATTGTCTATGCAATATGATAATATGGATATACTGCTGAATAAAGTGGAAGGGGATAAATCATTAAATAAAAAAGGCTTTTTTTCTTTTTTGGCTAACCGGCTGGTGATTTACAAAGAAAATCCCATGAAGGAAAATGAAGAGAGGAAAGCCATAAATATTTTAGTGCAAAGAGATCCTACCCGATCATTCTTTAACCTGTTATGGAAAACAATGTTTTCTTCCGCGCGGGAAATTGTGTTGAGACCTCTTGCCAAGCGTAAAATTGAAAAAAGAAAACAACGCCAGCTGGAAAGAAATGCTAAATAGCCAATTTAGAAAAAAATAAGCATCTTCGGGTAATAGAAAAAGGTTATGGAAGTTACTTATACGGCTCGCCGCATTTATACTGGGGAAGTCTGGCTCAATGATCATGCAGTGATAGTAGAAAACGGATTAATTAGTTCAGTGCTTCCGGTTTCAGCATTATCCTCTTCACAACAAGTTCAGTCATTTGATAATTGTTTTATCGCTCCTGCCTTTATAGATTTACAGATTTATGGGGCCTATGGAAAATTGCTGGCTGTTTACCCTGAAGCAGACTCATTATATAAGCTGGCAACTTATTGTGAAAAAGGCGGGGCTACTTTTTGTTTACCAACGATAGCCACCAATACGAAGGAAGTCATTTATAAATGTATAGATGCTGTAAAAGATTATTGGAGTAAAGGCGGTAAAGGAGTTTTAGGATTACATATAGAAGGGCCATGGATCAATCCGTTAAAACGTGGAGCACATATTGAAGAATTAATTCATCCTCCAACAGTACAGGAAGTCAGCGAATTATTGAACTATGGAAAAGGTGTTATCCGTATGATAACCCTGGCTCCGGAAATTTGCAGTAAAGAAGTGATTGATTTGATTCTTTCGCACAATATTGTATTATCAGCAGGTCATAGTAATGCAACATATGAGGAAGCAAAAAGAGGTTTTGCCGATGGTATCACTGCTGTTACTCATTTATACAATGCCATGAGCCCGTTGCAACACCGGCAACCTGGCTTAGCAGGTGCGGTGATGGATGATGCTACTGTAATGGCCAGTATTATTCCCGATGGCCATCATGTTGACTATGCCGCATTACGTATTGCCAAAAATGTAATGAAAGAAAGATTATTTGTCATTACCGATGCGGTAACAGATACCACGGAGGGAAATTATCAGCATATACAAGTGGGTGATAAGTTTGAAGCCGGCAATATTCTCAGCGGTTCAGCATTGACAATGGTAAAAGCTGTAAGCAACCTGGTTTATTATGGACATATTGATTTAGGTGAAGCATTACGTATGTGTAGCCTTTACCCGGCTAAAGTTTTAGGATTAAAAGAAATGGGGAGACTTGAAAAAGGATACGATGCCCGGATGGTGGTGATGTCTGCCAATGCAGGTGAAGCTGAAGGTGATAAAATAGTGCCTAATAACTATCAGGTGATACAATTACTTTAAGGGAATCTCTAAAAACCCTGTCAATCTTTACGAGGGACTCCTTTGCGAGTTAGTCGAAGACTGAATATTAATGAAACTGAAGTCTGACAAGCCTTCGATAATCCCGATAACTATAGGGACAGGGTGACAAGCCTGACAAACTATTCATTTAAATAGGGTTATTAGAGATGCCCTTAAATATAAATGGATATTAAATGTTTAATTCAAGTTCAATAAGTAAATAGCGAAAATTTGCTGCCATTTATAATTGAAGCCTGTAAAGTCCTGTAAAACAGCAGTGCAATTCATTTGTTTCCTTAGCAGGATTCAGTGTTTTAAATGATAATAAAATATTTATTGTCTTTTCCCGAAACTTTTTTACCTTTTGTCCCCAACATTTATAGCAACTTTAAACAACTACCAACATGAGAAAGTTTATTGCACTGACGGCAATTTGCTCCGTCACTATTATGGCAGCCTATTTTTCTGCCTGTAATAACAACAAATCAACACCAACAGAAACCAGCGACAAAGACTCCTTAAAAAAAGTATTAGAAAGAGGTGAATACCTGGCACTTCATGTAGCCGCTTGTGTGGATTGTCATAGTAAAAGAGATTTTGCAAAATTCTCCGGACCTGTAATCCCAGGTACGGAAGGTGGTGGTGGTTTTGTGTTTGATGAAAAGCGGGGATTACCCGGTAAAATATTTGGAAGAAATATTACACCCGATAATGAAACAGGTATCGGTACCTGGACAGATGATGATATATTAAAAGCGATGACACAGGGTATCAGTAAAAACGGTGACACATTGTTTCCGTTGATGCCATATATACAATTTAACCACATGGCAAAAGATGACCTGCTAAGTATTATTGCTTACATCAGAACCTGGAAGCCCATTCGTAACATGGTGCCTGCAAGACAACTGATGATGCCGATTGCTATGGCTTATCCCGGCCCTGCTTTACAAGCATCGATAGATGGAAATGTTCGTCCTCCTGCATCTGATAAAGTAAAATATGGTGCATACCTGTCTGAAATGGCTGATTGTGGCACCTGTCATTCACCACAAACACCACAGGGTCCCGATGTTACCAGAATGTTTGCCGGTGGATATACATTTGATCTGGGCACTAACAAAGTTTCATCTGCCAATATAACTCCTGATTCAGCTACCGGCATAGGTGCCTGGACAGAAGAGCGTTTCCTGAATAAGTTTACCCAATACCGGGAAGAAAAATCTTATAATTATAATCCGGGCAATCAGAATTCTGTAATGCCATTATCTGTATTGGCCGGAATAAAAGATGAAGACTTGAAAGCCATTTATGCTTATTTGAAAACAGTAAAACCAATCAGCAATAAAGTAGAAAAATTTCCGAAGTAAATTTTTAAACACAGAGATACAGAGGATTTGAGTTTCACAGAGAAAACAAAACTGTGAATCAATACTCTGTGTAGCTCTTTTTCTCTAATTCTCTGTGTTGAAAGAGTTTTGACAACCTCTTTTTATTCGTTGCTGAAACTTTCCCTGTTATAGGTGCCGGGCCTGGCATGGTCACCTTCTTCAAAATTCAGCGTTACATATTTAATACCGGTAAGTTCGGTAAGATTATAAACGACAGCAGCAAGATATAGTATAGACCCGGAAGAACCCATTTGCTGGGTAAGAAATGTGGCATCGTCAATTTTTAAATAAATAGTGTCGTTGGAAGTTTTTACCAATTCCAGGCGGATGCGGGGATATGCATTATTGGTAAAACCAAGAATGGATTTTGCTGATGTGGAATCAGCTGTTTCTACCTTTTTCATTGATAGTCTTCCGGTAGAATCATTCAACGCTGATTCCCATAAATAATAACTTGCCGCAGTATCATCCATACTATCCGGTTGATCAGCTTTATTGTTGCCACAGGCAAAAAGAAGGGGAATGCATATTAAAAAAAGGAAATAATTTTTCATAAATAATTGTTTCAGGTTGCCGGCTGATTATTTTACGGAGGAAAATTCATGGATAATTTCCGTAACACCTTCGGATAAGGTTGTTGTTCTAAAGCCAGGAAATTGTTTATTAAACTTCAAACAGTCAAATAAATAATCATCTTCCCATTGGTACAATAATTCTATGATCTCTTTTACGAAGGGATTAAATAAGCCAGCCAGGTAAACCATCCATTTTTTGAGTATAGTATATTTTAATTCATCGCCTTTGATAACAGAACATAATTCAATGAATTCTTTTGTTGTCAACCTTTTTGTATCGCAGGGTAAATGCCATGTTTGGTTAAAAGCATCCGGTGTATTGCCCAATAAGGCCGTTGCCCTGCCAGCATCTGGTGTATAAATGAGTGTTCGTAAAGTAGAATCTTTAATTATGACTTGTAGTTTTTTTCCTGTTTTAATTTTATCAAATATGGTTGCATTTGTTCCACTGAGCGTATTACGCGGACCATAAAATTCAGGGGCCCGGCAAATCATAGCTGTTAGTTGATTAGTTTTTATTTCGTCCAACAACATTTGTGCAACCCGTGCTCTTGCTTTTCCTTTAATACTAACTGCATTAAAAGGGGTTTCTTCGGTCATTATTCCTTTTACCTGACCATACATATAAACATTGTCGAAAAAAACGAGTTTTGCCTGATGCATTTTACAGGCATCAATTACATTTCGCATGATCACCGGCCATTGTTCTTTCCAGATTTTAGCTTTGTATGGTAAGCCGGCCGCCAGGTAAACTATTTCACTTCCTTTAACGGCTTCTGCAGTTTGACCGGCATTTAATAAATCAGCAGTAAACAGCTCGTCTGTATCATTTATTTTTTTAGGATGGCGGCTAACCAAACGAATATCCTTTGTGAAATTAAGATGCAGCTCTTTTGCAATTTCATTGGCAATAATGCCGTTGGCGCCGAGAATTGTTTGCATATTAATATAGTATTAACCAGGTTACAAAATGATAGAAAGGTTGTCAGGTAGTTGCTGCTTCTTCCTGCTTCTTCCATTCTTTATCAGCTATAAAAGTTCCAAACGGAAGTATTGAAGCAAGAAAAGCTTTACCCAACCAGCGAAAATCTTTTTTATAATCACTTTTAACTTCCCGGGCCAGAATAATAAATGCAACAAACAAAACACCATGCAAACCACCGCAAATGGTTACCGCGATTGGAATATGCGCTAAATACTTTAATGGCATTGCCACAAATAATAAAACTATAAAGGAAATACCTTCTGCAAAAGCAACTTTTCTGAACCAGCTAAATGTTTTTTTCATAGTGTAATGGTAATTAGTTTTCAGGAATTGAAATTAACTGCTCAATAATTTTTTTTGTCAAAGCAGGTTTCAATGTTCCGGCATTACGGATAATTATGTTTTTATCGGCTGTAAAAATTCTGTTGGGTCTGATATAACTTAGTACAGTAAGACCACCGTTGGTGAAATCGGTTTGTGAAAGCTCAATCGAAAATTTATCTTTTTTAAAACGGCTTGTAATCTGGCATAGAATAATATCACTTCCAGAAAGGTCGGCGAGTACAAAAGCAGGACGTCTTTTACTTCCACT
>JANMLJ010000270.1:0-1867 GCA_031372465.1 Chitinophagaceae bacterium
CCATCAATAAGCGCATTGATCTTCATTACATCCCTGTAGGCCATAAATACATTACCGGTTTGTGCTTCGATGGCATGCATATGATCGATCCGGTCTTTTTCTTTTTCCGGCCGGGTAAACTCATGTTTCTTAATTGTATTATTGAAATAATCAGCAACAGCAGAAACACAGACCAAACCAGACTGACTTTTTCCGTTCATCACCAACTGATAAATATAGTAACAGGGTTTTTCCTCTCTGAATAGTATGTTTTCTTTGTTGATAAATGTCAGCAGTGTTTGCCTGGCCTTCTCATACACATCTTTACTATAGATATCTATATCATCCGGTAAATCAATTTCTGATTTCGTTATCCGAAGGAAAGAAACAGGATTGTTTTCAGCTTCTTTTTTTGCTTCTTCCCTGTTAAGTACATCATAGGGTCTTGCTGCCACTTTTGCTGCATATTCCTCACGTGGCCTTAACGCATTAAACGGTTTAATAATTGCCATTTATATTATCCTTTTTTTGTTGCAAAATCTTTCATGAGATCAGTAAGTGCTTTCACACTTTCAATAGTCAATGCATTGTACATGGAAACCCGGAAGCCACCCACACTACGGTGACCCTTAACACCTATCATGCCATTTGCATGGCAGCGTTCGAGAAACTCTTTTTCAAGCGAAGGATTTTCCATAATAAATACAGCGTTCATTTTACTACGGTCTTCTTTAGCCACCGGGCCTTTGAATACCGGTAAAGTATCCAATGTGTCATAGAACAACGTTGCTTTGGCATCATTTTCTTTTTCGATAGCTGCTACACCGCCTTTGTTTTTTAACCATCGTAATGTAAGCAGTACAACATAAATAGCAAATACAGGAGGGGTATTTAGCATACTGTCTTCTTTGATATGATTACGGTAATCAAGTATGGTTGGAATGGTCCTGTTTACTTTTCCGAGTATATTTTTATTGACCACTACCAGGTTTACGCCTGCTGCGCCCATATTTTTCTGCGCACCGGCATAGATGAGATCAAATTTATTAAAATCAAGCTGTCGGCTTAATATATCACTGCTCATGTCAGCTACAATAGGTACACCACAATCATAAGGAAGTTGATGCCACTGTGTTCCTGCAATCGTTTCATTAGTGGTAATGTGGAGATACGCAGCAGTAGGAGTTACAGTAACCGATTTAGGTATGCTGGTGTAATGATCAACTTTGGAGGAACCAACGATTTCTACATGACCAAATAGTTTTGCTTCTTTTATGGCTTTATTAGCCCATTCACCTGTTTTTGTATAAGCGGCTATTTCCTGCTCATTCAGTAAATTCATTGGTACCTGCATAAACTGGGTGGTGGCACCGCCATGTAAAAAAAGCACTTCATGCTCATCATCTAAATTCATCAGTTCTTTTACCAATGATCTTGCTTCCGCCATCACTGGTAGAAACAAGGGAGTTCGATGACCTATTTCTAAAATGGATAATCCGGTATTGTTGAAATTAAGAATTGCCCGGCTGGCTTCTTCAAAAACTTCTTTTGGTAAAATAGAAGGACCAGCATTAAAATTGTGAATCATTACACAAAGATATTGATTGCTTTTTTTCTTAATAATAAATCCTGTTTCGCCAAAACAAAAACGTTAATGTGTGTAGTATATTTTGAATAGCATTAATGGACCAGTATTTTTCCTTCTGCCAGTTTTTTACCTGTTCTTGTGCTACTATGGTATTTGAAAAAAAATTAAAAATAGTAGAGAGAATATCCTTTTCATAAATATTGGTTTTTGTAAAAATAGTACGAGTTGGTAAAGCTAAAAAAATAGGCTGGAAAAACATAACCCCCATTAAATAAGAACAATCGGTTGATACGGACTATA
>JANMLJ010000277.1:0-7173 GCA_031372465.1 Chitinophagaceae bacterium
ATTGTATTTTGCCAATCCATCTCTTGCACCAACAGTTCTGAAACCACCAGCATCAAAAGCACCGCCTAAGTCCACAAAGAAAGGATCATCAATAGGACCGCAGAAAACTTTTTCGCCAGTAGTGGCTGTTGCAATAGCTGCATTCATCAGGGCATTATAATCGGTTGCGCCCAGGCCTACACTTCCTTCAATTGTACGCGGGCCAATGTTGGGCGGAGGCACTACACCTGCAGCAACAATGGCGGCGAAACTGGTACCGCCGTTAATACTTCTTTCACAGGTATAGGTTGTTTTTATATTTTGTTTGCCTAAACGGATATTGAAGAAAGTAGAACCGTCTTCATTGATTTTTGTAAAAGTAAAGCGGTAGATAATATCATCTCCCGGTGTGGCGGTGTTGTTATCGATACGAATTTCGTATCGGATATTTTCACCAAATGTATACCAGTTAGGACCACCAGCCGGGTGTTCGAAAGGAATATAATTAGCAATCAGGATGATTTTGCTTGAATCAGCGGGGCTGCGGAAAGCATAAACATCTGTATTATCTGCCAGTGGATCGTTACTGATCAATGGTGCTTCCCTATGACTGGATGCAGCAGCATTTATAGAAAAGGCTGTGGTGCAGATCAGCAGGGCGGTAAGTATTTTAAAATATTGTTTCATGTGTTTATTTTTTATTTTACTGATTTATTTTAAAAAGTTAGAATCTTGGTTTTACCGTGTAATCAAAACCTCTCCATGGAGTCTGCACATAAGGGAAAGCAGATTTGAAAGTGGTATCGTTTTTGGTTGGTCCTGCTGAAAAACTAAGAACATTAACCAGGTTGGTAGTAACCGGCATTCCATCATTTTTGTAATCATCATAAAATAAACCAATTGCTGCCAACGCAACACCACCTACTGCCTGCAGTTCTATGGTTGTTACATCATCTTCCAGCCTTCTGCCATTCGGAAAACCATCCATATTGGGTATGAACTGAATAGCTGAACTGCCGTTGTAAGCAGGATCTGTAAGACCAAGCACAGCAGCATTTATTATACCAAGGCTACTGAACTTAGGATCATTACGGGGAGTGGGTGGCACGGCCATATTGAGTCGCAGCATATCTCCAAGAGTTGGTAAAAAATTATTGATAAAGGGTTTGCCAGCTGAAAGAGGGCCGCCTGTTTTACCTGTTGCCAACTGGTAAGGTGCCAGGTTGGGAACACCGGTATAAAATATCGGTAAGATATCAACAGCTCTCGGACTTTTATTATCGGGTAATAAAATGGTACCAAAAATTGCATCATCAAGTGCTGTGCCTTTTACAGCAGCAGATCCCTTTAATGAATATAAACCAGGTCTGCCATTTCTGAAATCAAAAGAACCCAATGAATGATTTTGTATTCTTAATGCATTTAATGATGGAACGGCTCCGCCAAATTGCGAATCATCCATATACAAAGCCAATTCAGGATTTGAAAAATAAGCTGCGAACTGCAGATCATTGGCAGGCATGGTAGCATTCCATTTGTCTTTCATTTGTAAAGGAATAATAGCCTCATTGGTAAGGGGCATTCCTAAACGTGAAACTTGTACCCATGGACCACTGTAACCAACAACACCATTGGTGCCAATTGTTTTAATTTGCTGTCTGCTTGCACTTGCCCAAACACCAATAACATAATCTGCATCTAATATACTGGTTGATTGTGCGGCAGTTTTACCATCTTTCTGTAAAAGATTAATAGGAATTTTCAAAGCAATGCTATGTACATTGTAGCGAGATAAACCATCTTTGGTAGCATTGGTTGTATTGCCTTCTGGCCGGAAATTACCTACATCAAATGCGCCGGCCAGATCAACAAAGAAAGGATCATCAACAGGCCCGCAAAAAACTTTTTCTCCGCTGGCAGCAGTTGCAATTGCAGCAGTAATTAATGCATCATAATTAGCCACACCTAATCCAACCGGACTGCTTTGAATAGAGCGTGGGCCAATATTAGCAGGTGGCACAATACCGTTAGCAACAACCGTTGTAAATGGGCCACCGTTCACACTTTTCTCACAGAGATAAGTTGTTTTTATGTTTTGTGCACCCAGGCGTATGTTAAAGAAAGTAGTAGGATCCTGGTTTATCTGTGAAAAAGTAAACCGGTACAGGATATCATCTGCTGCTGTGGTTGTTTTATTTTTAATATGAATCTCGTAACGGATGTTTGTGCCAAATGTATAATAGTTAGGACCTCCTTCAGGCAACTCAAACGGAATATAATTGGCAATAATGGTAATAGTATTGGGATCATCCGGGCTACGGAAAGCATATACATCGGTATTATCGCACAGGGGATCGTTTGATATTAACGGAGCTTCCCGGTGGCTGGAGGCATTTGTTACCAGGCTGCCGGCAATCAGGGCCAGCAACAGTATCAGTTGCTTTGTTTTACTAAATGTTCTTTTCATTATTGTAAATTTTAGTTTTTTTTATTTAGAGGCTGTTGCTTTATGAAAATTGAATAACAGAGAAAACCGGAATGTATTCTTCAGTGCATTGTCATTTGTATTGTTACCGGTTGGTACCAGGTAAGAAAAATTAATAGTTGCAACTTTGTAATGTAAGCCTGCGCCTGCAGTAAAATAATTACGGTTTCCTTTCAATTTATTTTCGGTAAAATATCCGGTGCGAAGACTGAACAATTCTTTATACATATATTCTGCACCTAAACCCAGTTGAAATTCTTTTAACTCTTCGCTTCCGCCACCAGGAGCATCACCAAAAGAACTGAACCAGCTTCCCACCACACCTTTGTTGTTATAGTCTGCTACTTTTTGTGTGTTGGTTGGATCTGGCGGTGTTGGTACCAACAATTTATTGATATCAAGTGCAAATGAAATTTTATTATCGCTATTTATTTTTTTGTTGTAAGCAGCACCCAATGCAAGATTTGCTGGTATGTAAAAAGGTTCGCCGCCATAATTAATCTTACTGCCCAGGTTGGTAAGTGCTGCACCAAAATTCCATGCTTTTTTTGTGTAAAACCACGAAAGATCCGCTGCAACAGCATTGCCCGATTTGTAAGAACTGTTTACTGAATTGTTGGCCAGTTTGCTATTGATATAGCGTATTGTAAGGCCAATACCGGTTTTTGTTGAAAGCTTTCGTGAGTAACCGGCTTCAATGGCAAGGTCGCTGGGTTTAAATGAACCTATTTCAGTTCCGACTGCGTCGGTAAAAGTAAAAGTACCCTGGTTAAAGTTGCGAAAACCAAAACTGATCGCTTCCATTTCGCCCAGTTTGTAAAAAGAACTTAAAGAAATCAGGTTGATGTTTTTAATATCAAGTTCGTTAAGCCAGGGCGTGTAGTTAAACCCAAGGCCATACCTGGTGTCGTTAAAAACAGTTTTAGCACCGTTGTAAAACATTGCGTTTGCATCAGGGTTGGTTGCAACACCAACATCTCCCATAGCGGCAGTTCTTGCGTCTGTTGCCAGCCTCAGAAAGGGAACTGCAGTCGTGATAGGGTTTTCCTTTCCGGACTGGGCGAGTGATGCTTCGGCAAACATCAGCAGCAACACCGGAATGATTAATCTGTTTAATTTTAAATTCATTTTTTAAAGTTTTGATAATTTGAGAAAAGAAACTTTTGTTCCGCGATTACATACGAGCAATTCTGTTAAAAGGATTTAACTATAATAAATTTGTATTTTATCCTATTTCGCGGGTAGTTGAAGGAAATGGATATGAAAAGCAGTTAGCTTATAAAGTTCCCGGATGATGCCAAAAAACAACCGCAATGGTGGCATTCTACAATAATCATTGGCCCAAACTTTTGAAAATGTTACAGGTTTATGGGCTTTAAAGAATGTTCAGTTAGATGCCAACTACGTATATAATATTATTATAACAGATTTTTTATATCCCGGAGACGAAGCCAATTTGGGATTTTAAATTATGGATAATCCTGATATAGTTAAAGTGTTCCCGGTTTATAAAGATTAAATTGATCTGCTTTCGGATTTCCGTCGGATGATCATCAGTTATATGAATGGAATGGGAAAATGAAAACCTCACCTCTGTAACACTCTAAAATTTTGAGTACCCCGCCACCCTCTCCTTAAGGATAGAAAATGGATAATTTTTTAGAAATGAGGCTGTGTCAAAAGGCAAAAAAAAAGATTTGCCACGAAGACACAAAGTCACAAAGATTTGAACTTCAACTAGTCTTTACTTCTTGATCCTGTGCCTTTGTGACAAAAAAATACTTTTGTAACAGTCACTATTTTTTTTATAATTGTCATTTTAACACTTATCTTTAGTTTTCACTACTTTCCTCCAACGGCCATATGACCAGGTACCAACATCAGACAAAAATGCTGGTTGCAGTTGACTGCATCATCTTCGGATTTGATGGTAAGCATCTTAAAATATTGCTTGTTCAACGAGCCTTACATCCTGAAAGCGGCAAGTGGAGTTTAATGGGAGGATTTGTGCAGCCTGCCGAAACTACCAAACAGGCAGCCATCCGTGTTTTACAAAAACTGACCGGTATTACCAATATTTACCTCGAAGAGCTCGCCGTTTTCAGTAATCCGTATCGAGACCCGGTTGAAAGAACAATTTCCATCGCTTACTTTTCACTTGTCGATATAAATCAATATGAAAAACAGATAACAAACGAGTATCATGCTGAATGGTTTCCGGTAACAAAATTTCCAAAACTGATATTTGACCACCAGGACATGGTTAAAAAAGCGAAGGAAAAATTGCGGTATAAAGCGGCCTTCCATCCCTTACTATTTGAATTATTACCCGAAAAATTTACCTTACCACAATTGCAATCCCTGTATGAAGAAATATTTGATGTGGAAATGGATAAACGTAATTTCAGCAGGAAGATATTATCAATGGATTTTTTAATCAAACTGAAAGAAAAAGAAAAAGAGCATTCGAAAAAAGGAGCTTATTATTATAAACTGGATAAGAAAAAATATAAGGCCAATTTCCACACCGTACTAAAAATTATTCCTAACCCGGATACATTATACGTTTAAAAAATGGCTATGGCGCAATATACAATTGGGGTAGATTTTGGCACCGATTCTGTTCGTTCCATAATAGTAGATGCAGCAACCGGCTATGAAATGGCCAGTTCCATTTATTATTATCCCCGTTGGAAAGAAGGCTTGTATTGCAATGCTGCTGAAAACCAATTCAGGCAACATCCTTCCGATTATATAGAAGGACTCGAATACACAATTAAAGGCTGTATACAAAAAGCAGGGGTAGATATTGCTAAAAATATAAAAGGCATTTCTATTGATACCACCGGATCTACCCCGGTAGCGGTAGATAAAACAGGTACCCCACTTGCCTTATTGCCGGGTTTTGAAAATAATCCGAATGCCATGTTTGTATTGTGGAAAGACCACACCGGCGTAGTGGAAGCAGCACAGATAAACGAACATGCTACAAAATTTCCGGTTAACTATCTGCAATATGTGGGCGGAATTTATTCTTCCGAATGGTTTTGGGCTAAATTATTGCATGTACTAAGAGAAGATGAATTCGTAAGAAATAAAATAGCATCCTGGGTGGAGCATTGCGACTGGATACCCTTTTTATTGACCGGCGGCCATGATGTTATACAATTAAAACGAAGTGTTTGCAGTGCGGGACATAAAGCCTTGTGGGCAGAACAATTTGATGGGCTTCCCCCCAATGATTTTTTTGCATCACTAGACCCGCTATTGGATGGGTTTACCAATAAATTATTTACAAAAATATTTACGGCGGATCAGGCAGCCGGAACACTTACTGAAGAATGGGCAAACAAATTAGGTCTTTCAACGGATGTGGTAATTGGTATTGGGGCATTCGATGCACATATGGGTGCTATTGGCGGACAAATAGAACCGTACCATCTCAGCAAAGTAATGGGTACATCCACCTGTGATATACTGGTAGCTCCTGCTGCTGATCTGGAAGGCAAATTGGTAAAAGGTATTTGCGGGCAGGTAAATGGTTCTGTTATTCCCGGAATGATTGGATTAGAAGCAGGGCAATCTGCCTTTGGTGATATTTATGCGTGGTTTAAATCAATATTAGAATGGCCAATCAAAAATCTATTACACAACTCTTCAGTAATAGATGCCTCCACCGCCCAAAAATTACAACAGGAAATTTCTGATAAACTTATTGAAGAATTATCTGCACAAGCTGCTGCATTAATACCAGATGAAAATGAAGTACTGGCGGTGGATTGGATGAATGGCCGCCGCACGCCAGATGCTAATCAATTACTAAAAGGTGCTATCAGTCATTTAAGTTTGGGCAGCACTGCACCAAAAATATTTTATGCATTGGTGGAAGCCACTTGTTTTGGCGCAAAAGCTATTGTGGATCGCTTTATTGAAGAAGGCATTCCCGTAAAAGGATTAATCGGTTTGGGTGGCGTAGCCAAAAAATCTCCTTTTATAATGCAAATGATGGCCGATGTGATGAACATGCCGATCCGGATTCATAAGAGCGAACAAACCTGTGCAGTTGGTGCAGCTATGTTTGCCGCTACTGCGGCTGGTATCTATCCAAAAATTGAAGATGCTATGGCAGCGATGGGAAGTGGCTTTGATACAACCTACTATCCAAATAAAAAGAAAGTAGCTTTATTTAAAAAGAGATATAAAAAATATAAGAAGCTGGGTGCGTTTGTGGAGAAACAGGTGTAAATTTTTGATAAAGAAAAATAATTTACCATGAGCAACTATCAACAAATAAAAGAGGCCTGTTATCAGGCTAATATGCAATTACCAAAACTGGGGCTGGTACTCTTCACTTTTGGAAATGTAAGTGTGGTTGACAGAGAAAAAAAAGTTTTTGCCATTAAACCAAGCGGGGTTCCTTACGAAGAATTATCACCCGGTAAAATAGTGATTGTAGATTTTGACAATAATATCCTTGAAGGTGCATTAAATCCTTCCTCCGATACTAAAACACATGCCGTGTTATATAAGCACTGGGAAAAAATCGGTGCTATTGTACACACCCACTCCACCTATGCAACCGCCTGGGCACAATCGCAACGGGACATTCCAATTTATGGCACCACACATGCTGATCATACTACGGTAGATATTCCCTGTGCACCACCCATGAGTGAAGAAATGATAAAAGGGAATTATGAATATGAAAC
>JANMLJ010000321.1:0-7423 GCA_031372465.1 Chitinophagaceae bacterium
TGATCTTATCGGTGGCATCAGCGTAGCGAATGTTGGTCATCGTCATCCCAGCGTAATTGAAGCCATACAAAAACAACTTGATGCTTATCTCCACATTATGGTATATGGAGAATTTATAGAAGCACCACAGGTGAAATATGCACAACTGCTCACGTATAATTTACCGGCAACTCTCAATGCAGTATACTTTACCAATTCCGGAGCAGAAGCAGTTGAAGGAGCCATGAAGCTGGCGAAGAGAACAACCGGCAGAACACAAATAATTGCTTTCAAAAATTCTTATCACGGTAGTACGCAAGGCGCATTGAGTGTGATGGGAAGTGAGTATTGGAGAAATGCTTATCGTCCCTTACTGCCAGATGTGCTGCACCTGGACTATAATTCTTTTGAATCACTGGATGAAATAACAGCGCAGACCGCCTGTGTGATAGCAGAAACTGTACAGGCCGAAGCAGGGATTATTGTTCCTGCAAAAAAATGGATTCAGGCTTTACGGAAAAAGTGCGATGACACCGGTACGTTATTAATACTGGATGAAATACAGGCCGGGTTTGGTCGAACCGGTAAATTATGGGGATTTGAACATTTTGATATAGTGCCTGATATTTTATTATTGGGAAAAGCATTAGGTGGTGGTATGCCATTGGGTGCTTTTATTGCTGACAAGAAGCTGATGGATGCTTTTACGGACAATCCTGTACTGGGTCATATTACTACTTTTGGTGGCCACCCGGTTTGCTGTGCATCGGGTATGGCTGCGATGAAGGCTTTGCTCGGAGGACGAAATCCGATAGCTATCGGATCCGTTCCGTCTGATAATGAACGGAACGGAGTTCCGTTCTCCATGATTGATACTGTTGCAGAAAAAGAAAAATTATTCAAAACATTACTTGTTCATCCAAAAATAAAAGCCGTTCGTTCTTTTGGATTATGGATGGCTATAGAGTTTGATTCTTATGAAACCAATAAGAAGATCATTGATGCCTGTATTGCTAACGGGGTACTAACCGATTGGTTTTTGTTTGCCCCGGGTTGTTTACGAATTTCACCGCCGCTGGTTATTTCGGAAGAAGAGATTCAAAAGGCCTGCGCGGTCATTATTAAAGCCTGTGATTAGCATAGTATCATTCCTGAGTTCATATACAACATTATCAAGGGGCTTCCATGCCTGTCACACTATACTAGTTTCAACCCTTTTTGAACCGCCACCGCTATTATTTTATGATCAATACTTTTTCCGTCATGGTCTTATCCCCAACCTGCGTTACCAGTATATAGAAACCCGGCTGTGTATTTTCAGGTAAGGCGATACTGATCCGGTTATTTCCATTCATGATCTGTTGGTTGGTACCCAGCACCAACCGGCCATGTTCATTCAGCAGTTTGATGGAAGCCCTGGCTGTTACAGGTGAAGGAAGTTGGAGGTGCATGGTTTGTTTTACAGGATTTGGGAAAACCACCGGGCCGGATTCGTCGTTTGTGACCAGATGGTATAATAGTTTACTCTGGATCGTGTTTCCCGTTTTTTGTATCAGTTTAATCCTGTAATAGACGGTTGTGGCCGTTTGATTGGCCAGCCGGTCAGTGTACAAATACTCCTGTTCTCCTTCTTTACCGGTTATCGGTTTTAATTGATGCATCATTTCAAAGTTCTTCCCGTCAAAACTCCTTTCTACCAGGAAATACTTCACGAATTCATTCGCCGCCACTTTCCAGTTCAAAGCCACCGACCGGTTGAGATAGCGGCTGTTAAAGTTCAGCAGGTTATTATTCAGTACAAAGCAATTGCCGAGACTTCCGATCGTGATCGTATCGGATGCGTAGAGGGAACAACTGGCCTGTAAATACTGGTTAATAATATAAGTGCCGGGGGTGTTCACATCGATGGAAATACCGTTGGTAGCACCAACGATGTTCCCGTTGATTGTTGACCATTGATAGATGGAAGTAGGGATCGGGTTGCTGATATAAATAGTGGACACATTGCCTGAATCGCAGATCATGGGTAACATTGTTTCTACTGTTGCTCTCGGGGCAAGAAAGAAGTCAAATGGAGCAACAAAATCTTTTAATTCGGAAGTAAAGGAAGTGGAAGCCCTTGTTTTTACCATCACTCTCCGGAAAGGCATCACACAGTCATCGCCACCGAAAATACGGGCATCATCCAGTCCCAGTTTGGAAAGATTGACCGAAAACTCCATATATTGTTTGGCTATATAAGTTGTCGGGACACTGTTATCACCCATCACTACGGAAAAAGGGCCGGCCCATGTATTGGCAGCGCTTTGAAGACCTGTATAAAAGGCGCCAGACGTTTTTGGGGTTATGCCCGCATAGCCATATTGTACGCCGTTGCCGGACCCGTCAAAACTGCCCGTCCAGTTAAATCCTGCAGGTGTAATGGAAAGATCTGCTACGTCAACCCAGATCCGGGCTTCAACCAAAGTAAGAGAGGAGCTTCCGTATTCAGCTGTTAAAATGATATCGCCGGGTTTTGTCATATTACCAGCCGCATCAAACTGCCAGCGGGTATGACCGGCATCCGGGCCGTAGTTGTAAAATTGCCGGGTTGGCCGGTTGTAATAAATATTCGTCTGGTACATTTCAAAATCAAAATACCGGTTACCGGTAGTATTCTCAATGGATATACCACCCATCAGCCACATTGAATCCCAGAGATTGGGTCCTGCCCTTCTCACATGCATCATCACATCCAGTATCTCGTTTTTGTCAGGGATCGGTTGGGAAACCGGGCAGTTCCAGCTGGCAGGGCTCATCCCGTTCTTATTGGAACCCGCTGCAAACATCGTTGAATCGTTACCGTGATAATCCCTGACGAAATAAGCATCAATCAGCAGGCGGTTGTTAACGACTGCATAGTTGGGAAACCGCATCGACTTATAAAATGGGAGTTTCCGTGAATCAGGGTTTGATATATAGCCGGTCAGGAGTTCTGCGGCACCTGCGGTGTCAATGATAAACTGTCCGGTACCGGTCGATCCCGGAAGTTTAAACCAGTCATCGTTGCCAGACTGAACAAGACCGTTAAAATAATTGCACCGGAGATCGGCATCCACCCCAAAATTTGCTTTGATGATCGGTGTAATGATTTGAGCTTGGAGACTCATCCAGCTGCAAAGAAGCAGCAACAATATACGGTTGATGGTTTTCATTGAAGTATTTTTTGGACTATACAATTCCGGCAGCGGATATTTTCCACTTTAACCGTTCAGCGTAAAGGTGTCAATTTATTAAATTAATGGCTGATGATATGTACCGTTGATACGGGTGATACATAAGCGCCACCAGAGATAAGCAGGGCAGTTACCCGGTAACTGATATAGCCCGGAAAAATATTTGTATCTGTACATTTCATGGACCGGTCACCTGCATTCGGCATGGCCGTTACGATCTCCCAGTTGGCATAGGGATCAGCCGGATCTTCATACGTTCTTTCCACTACGAAATCGGATACATCATTACCGGGACCCGAAATTCCCCAGGTGGCCGTAATGCCATCCCTGCCCTGGCGATGTGTCCGTAAGAAATTGAAAGCTGAAACGTCGCTTGCTTTCCCTACTGAAGTATTTTCTTCCGACCGGAAAGCTGTTGCCGGAGAAAAAGCTGTACACATACAAAATACGAAGAGGGTAGATAAGGTAATTGTTGTTTTCATAAGGTTTAAATTTATAGAGTAAAGCTATAGAATCCCTATTAATTACCTAAGTAGTAATACATCTCATTTGTACTTGTACATTTTATAGATTTTTTTTGCAGGCTTTACTTTTTCATTTTTGTAAAATCACAGGGAGCCCGTAGAAAAGTTTACATGAGTTGAACGTACTAAAAAAGCGGCAGGGTTTCCGGAGGATATTAACATGCGGCTGATCCTAAGCATTTTATTTGATGAATCAACATAAAAAATACTGTCTCACCCGTACTTTTACTTAATCAAAATAAAAGGCGGCTTTGTATATTTCTTTGTTTGGCCGGACATTGTTAGCCGGATCAATCCGGGTTTTCTTCTATTCTTGCTCTTTTTTTTCCGGCACCCATCCAAAAACCTGCCGTCAGCCTCCGCTGCATCATTGTTCCGGGCTGATTTTCATAATAGGTTGAACAAAAAGACAGGGTATGAAAAAGTATATATTTTTCGTTGCTTCCCTGTTGGTAGTAAAGGGGGATATTAATGCGACCTCTTTCATTCAGCCGCCACTGAATGCGGCCGACATTTATATTACAGAGGGGAAAACTGGCAATATGATCGCATTGCTGGACCTGTCACGAATGAAAGTAATGGACTTTGAATTGCAGGCCGGCAAAAAATGAAATTCTATGACCGGGTTGGTTTTAAAATCGCAAGGGGGCAATTGCAAAAAAAGTTTCAGCAGTACCGGCAATTTCACATCCCGGCGTGCAGAAAAATATTTCCAGGAAGAAATTGATGGAAAAACCGGATTTGCGCTCGGATTCATCTCCCGGTTTCGGTTTATTTTCGGCAGGATCCTTATTGCCTATCTTATAAGGGATGAAAACTGGAGAAGCCGGATAAAATGGGCCTGGATCGGTTTTAGAACTGCGAACATTCTGGTGATGATTTTATTTTTTACCGGTGCTTTTGACTGGGGTTTTTAGCAGGGGGCTTTCACCACCGCTTCTGTGCAGTGCTGCCCGGTTATCCGGGATCAGTCCAGTTGAATCCCGGACGAAACAATTAGATGCCGCTGGACGAACGAGCCTCGTCAGGCAATGAAAAACCCGGGTTCATGGAGACATGAACCCGGGGAATGTTACTTTACAGGTACGTTTTCTGATTTGAGGCTACTGGGGAAAACCATACACCACGGCATGGGCGATCACATAGATATTGCCCGCCAGGTTATTAACGGTAAAAGTATGGGTCTGGCTGTTCAGACCGGATGCCTTTTTTGGATACTGACCTGGTGCTATGGTGAATTCATTTTGGTTATTTCTCGGGAATTGTTCGTTGCCGGCATACAGGTGAACTTCTCTTAATGAATATGGCACCCCTGTAGTAGGATTGGTTCCGGATACGGAATATGTAAAAGTTGCTGTGGAACCTGTGTAGTTAACCGCCAGATTTCCCACCAGTATGCCCTTGCTTAAATCGTACTGACCGGCTCCGGCATACACAGGAAAATTATAATTACCGACTGACAGGGGACCGTTTGTCCAGCCCCACCTATTGGGATTGCTGATGAAGTCGCTGTAGTTTTGAAAGCAGCCGTTTTGGTCACCATCAAAGGCGAAGGCCGTCTCCGTGGAAGCCTGGGGAGGCGGATTGGTTAAATCGCAGCTAATGAAAATAATATTTGACATCGCCCAATTCCCGCGTTGAACAAGACGTTGTCCGTCTCCCCAGCCGGTTTCAGTCTGATATGTGCCGTTGCTTAATAGTTTACGCACAGCTGCATGCGCAGCAACAATATACTGTTCAGGGCCCGGACAGGTGAAACAAAGTGTGGCAAAAGGAATGGTGAAACTATATGTTGTCTGGCCGGCGAGGTTATTAGATTTGTATGGGAAGAGCCCTACCTGCGGGTTTCCTGATTTTGTTACCGGAATTTCGGAAAGGGATGATCCCACAAAAAAGTGTACCGACCCCGGTACATTATTAATACTGGATGAAATACAGGCGGGTTTTGGGCGAACCGGTAAATTTTGGGCTTTGAACATTTTGATATAGTGCCTGATATTTTATTATTGGGAAAAGCATTAGGTGGTGGTATGCCATTGGGTGCTTTTATTGCTGACAAAAAGCTGTTGGATGCTTTTACAGATAACCCGGTATTGGGTCATATCACTACTTTTGGTGGCCACCCGGTTTGCTGTGCAGCAGGAATGGCCGCGATGAAAGTTTTACTGGGAGGACGGAACCCGATAGCTATCGGATCTGTTCCGTTCTCCATGATTGATACTGTTGCAGAAAAAGAAAAATTATTCAAAACATTACTTGTTTATCCCAAAATAAAAGCCGTTCGTTCTTTTGGTTTGTGGATGGCAATAGAGTTTAACTCTTATGAAACCAATAAGAAAATAATTGATGCTTGTATAGCTGAAGGGGTGCTGACAGATTGGTTCTTGTTTGCTTCCAATTGTTTGCGGATTTCTCCACCGTTGATTATTTCCGAGGAGCAGATAAGAAAGGTTTGTCAGGTGATAATAAGTGTTTGTGATGTGTAATGATTTAGATTTTAAGATGAACTGATTTAATAAGTAAACATCCTGTCACTCTCCACAGATAATCGAATCAGCACAGTGGGCAACGCAAACTGGGCTGGTTTATTTTTTATATCTGCTTCAGTCACACCTCTTGCTTTGCTGGAGTTTGCGGACAAATAAAATTTTCCATTACCTTTTACAATAGCTTCGTAATGGTCGCGGAGTTTTCCGGTGCCTATGCCGGTCAGGTTGTTTAAAACAGAATCTTGCAGCAATTTAACTGCATCACCCGCCAGAAACAGGGTCACAGTATGCCCTTCTTCGATTGCTGTTCTGGCAACCAAAAAACCCAAAGCTGCCCGTGTGGGATTTTCGGGGCCATGCGTTATGTGTACCAAAATATTGATTTTTTTTTCTGTAGATAAACCGGTAGTATTCTGTCCAGGTACAATAGTGTTAGTAACGAACAAAAATAATACGGTGAAGAATAAATGTTTGGTATTCATAATCTTAAAATTTAAGTGAATTTATAAATATATATTTCTTTTGTTCAGCTCACCCCTAACTCATAATTGTAGGTGAACGTTCAATTAATTTTTATTCTTCAACCTCAACAATTAATTCTATTTCAACCGCCATATTCAGTGGCAGCGAACACATTCCTACTGCAGATCTTGCATGTTTTCCCTTTTCTCCGAAAACTTCCACTATTAAATCAGAAAATCCATTGATAACTTTTGGATGGTCTTTAAAATCAGCCTCACAATTTACCATGCCCAGCACTTTTACAATCCGTTTTACTCTATTCAGGTTTCCTAATTCAGCTTTTAATACTGCCAGCTGATTAATGGCAGTTAACCTTGCCGCCTCTTTCCCTTGTTCCAATGTCAGCTCTTTTCCTACTTTTCCGGTTGTATAAACGCCTTCAGTATTGGATGGACCTTTGCCGGCAAGAAATAATAAATTACCCGTACGTACAAGGTGAACATAATTTGCAATTGGTTTTCCAATAACAGGCAGTACGATTTTCAATTCTTTCAGTTTTGCTTCAGCATCCTGTGCATAGGTGATAGCGCCTACAAGTGTGAGAAAAAGGGTCAGCAGAAAAAATATTTTTTTCATATTATAATAATTTAAAAAGATAAGCAGCTAATAAGGCTCCCCCGATTGGTCCAATTACCGGTATCCAGCTATAACTCCAGTCACTATTCCTTTTTCCTGGAATGGGTAAAATAAAATG
>JANMLJ010000324.1:0-3640 GCA_031372465.1 Chitinophagaceae bacterium
CTAATTATTTTATGTACAGAGTGTATGATTTAGTAAATGATTCAAGATTCTGGAAAAGTTTTAGGACGAAGAGTTTAGTAAATAAAGCCGGAGCTCCTTACGTAACAGGTGATGTAGGAATTATGTATGTAATCAATCAGCCTGGAGATACCCGATTTCCTTCTTACAAAGTACTAAATACAGTACCTTATGCAAGAACAAGCAGACCTATTGCTAATGTTTATGTGGCTTATCCCAACGGTGCTACTGCTGATGGTGCCTTATTTGTTGATGTTCGTTTTCCATCTTTAAGTAAATTTTTTGATGGTTCCCGTGTTGGTGGTTTTAATGATGTAAGAGGTCTTCGTGATATTACGTTGGCTCGTAGTGCCGAAACTTATTTAATTGCTGCCGAAGCTAAAATACGTCTTGCTGCAATGGGTACTGGTGCTTATACTGATGCTTTACTTTATATTAATCCAGTAAGGGCAAGGGCTCAATATCAAGCTGGTGAAAACCGGACAGCCTATTACGATGGTGGTGGTGCCAGTAATGCAACCCTGCAAGCGGGATTGCCTATGTCTTTTATGGCAGAGAATTCTTATTGCGAATCAAATAATCTTAATTTATTAACACCTCCTTCAACAGCTACAAGTTTGGCTGTAGCAAGTATTTCACCTTTGCCTGCTCATGACGAATATATTATCAGCACACTTGGTTATTCTACTCCCTATGACAGGATGCTGTGTTTTTTGTTAAATGAACGGTCCCGTGAGCTTGCAGGCGAATACAGACGTTGGGAAGATTTGTCACGCACTAAAACATTAGTGGCCCGCGCTAAAGCATTTAATCCGGATGCAACTCCGAATATCAAAGACTATCATGTTCTCAGGCCAATACCTCAAACATTCCTTGATGGTATTCAGGCTAGTGGAGTAGCCTTAACAGGACCACAAAAACAAGCCATGCAAAACCCAGGATATTAATTGCTGTTATACTACTGATATTTCGAAAGACAGCAAATGAAAAAGCTGTCTTTCGTTTTTTCAGGACGAAAATTTTTCTTTTTAATGGTTAATTGAGGACTGGGTTCGTGCAGCAATTTTTACTTCCTTATTTTAAAACTTATTGCTGTCCTCCTATTTGCATTGCTCTTTTTATTTCACAGAAAGAAATAGCCGCCGGATTCATCTTTTATTTTCCGGGAACGATTGCATAGATAGTTATATTTTTTTAAATGGTTTCTTAAGGTATTCCTTATATATTTAGTAACCAATTAATTAAGCCATTGCTAGTGCATTTAATTTTCAGATAGTTAAATGGCCAGTCTAAAGTCAGTAGTTTATTATATAAAAGACCCTATTTTAGTTTTTAAATAAGTAGAATTTGTAATAAAGTGAAGATAAATAATGGTTGTACAAAAATTATTCCGGCTTTAATATATGGAAGTTGGTGGAAGGTTTTAACTTACTATTTTATCCAATTGTAAAGCAGCGTTTACCGTATAAGCCTACTCTAATTATCCATATGGATTTTTATTTTTCTATTGATTTTCAGGATGCATCAGGATAGTTGTCCTCCATTAATACTATACTTTCATCGGGTAAAAGTAAGCACAGGGCCTGCCTTTACGATTGCTGTAAACTGACTGCTATATGATGAGATCAACCTCCTATCTACTATTATCCGGAGCAACTGTTACGCAGGTTGTTTTGAAAGGATTTTCCCTTGAAGATCATCTTGTCACTTTGCAAAGTGACAGCAATCAACTTTTATTCATACCGACATATTTTTTACTTATTGTAAAAGAGAGCTACTATTTAAATGCATAACTTACTATGAGTACTTCTATTAAATACCTTGTACTTTTTTTGTTAACAGGCTTTATTTTATTTTCCTGTAAGAAAAAAATTGATGATTATTATGCACCCCCTGCCAGCCTGGAGGCACCTATTTATCAGCAATTGCAAACAAAGGGAAATTTTACTCAATTCATTTCACTGATTGATAAAGCCGGTTATAAGCAAACCTTAAGTACGGCTGGTTATTGGACTATTTTTGCTCCATCTGATTCGGCTATTCAAAAAGATACAGAATTTGCTGCTTTTTTACAAAGCAAAGGGTTTTCCGGAGTAAGTGCTGTTGATTCTGTCACTGCACAAAGCATTGTTCAATACTTATTGGTATTTAACGGGTTTAAAAAAGACAGATTGGATGATTACCAGTCAAACCTGGGATGGATTGCTAATGCAGCTTTTAAACGACGCACTGCGTATTATACAGGTTTTTATAATGATACTACAGCTACAGGTCAACCGTTAAAAGCAATCGCTTCAAATAGAAACAACCAGGCTATTGCAACAGCTGGGACTCCTTATTATGTATCAACAGATAATAATAATAAGTTTATACCGCTATATACCAGCGACTATTTTTCCAGTAATGGTTTGCTCTCATCAGATTATACAGCTTTTTATCCGGGCACACTATTCTCTGGCTTCAATGTGGGCAATGCAAAAGTAACACAGCAGGATATACCGGCAGAAAACGGGGTCATCCATATTATTGATCATATTGTAACACCGCTGGCAAGCCTGGATCAATATATAAGGGCTAAACCGGAATATAGTGAATTCAGGAATTTGCTTGAACGATTCATGGTTCTCTTTATTCAAAACACGGAAGCCACTAATCGTTACAGGGTTCTTACCGGTAAAGCAGACAATGTACTGGTGAAAGTATATTCAAGCCTTTTATCATTTTCTCCAAATAATGAAAACTATTATAAGTTACAGGATAACGACGGGCAAAGAGATGGATGGAGTATGGTGATCCCTAAAAATGATTCGCTGCTAAAGTATATTAATACCGTATTACTGGAAAACTATCCATCGGTAAATTCCTTGCCATTCAATATCATCGCTGATTTTTTGAACTCGCATATGTGGCAAACAACTTTATGGCCCAGCAAATTCAACGGTACTTCCAATTCGTTGGTTGAGCAACCCCATATCAGTTACTCCACTAATATTATTGAAAAGAAAATGCTGAGTAACGGCGTTTTTTATGGTAGTAATAAAGTAAATGAGCCCAATGTATTTTCTTCGGTTTATGGTAAGGCTTACCTTAATCCAAAGTTCACCCTGATGACGCGTTTACTGGATAATGATCTGAAACCTATTCTTACCAATATTAATGCAAAATACACGGTGTTTATGATGCCCGACGCCGTGTTAAGAGCACAGGGATATGATTATAATTCAGCCGTGAATCTTTTTACATTTAACGGAACAGCAGCGGATCAAAACAGGTTAGATCTTTTGCGGATATTGAATAGTTGTGTTGTGGAAACACCAAATGGGGAGTTGGACAATTTAGGAACGCCCGGCTTTACAGGAACTGGCATAGTTAATACTTTCGGAGGTGAGCCAATTAAATATAATGGTAACCAGATTATTACTGCAGGAACTATTGACAGGAACCTGACAGTAACGATCGATAGTGTTAAAACGGCGATAAACGGTCGTGTCATATATCTTAATAACCTTTTATATTTTACAACACAAAATGTAGGAATTCATCTGAACACATTGGGTACTCCTGTAACTTCTGAGTATAATCTTTACTGGAATTATTTAAAAAATTCAACTGTTTATGAAAC
>JANMLJ010000351.1:0-10415 GCA_031372465.1 Chitinophagaceae bacterium
ATAGGTGGTAAGGGCAAGCCCCAGCCAGTATTTCTTTTCAAAAGTGCAGATCAACCCAGTAATTAACAGAGGCATAAAAGCCATTGCCAGCATTTGCGTATCATGCCCGGCATTAATCACAACCGGGTTATACGTTGAGAAGGCATAGGCCAATCCTGCCAACATGGCTACAATAGGTTTTACCCGCAAGGCTATACAGAGAATATAAAAACAAAGGCAGGCTAAAAAGAAAAAGTTGATTGGTTTGGGCAGACCAAGAGAAAAAATGGCAACAAGGTTAGGCATAACACTCTTGCCCTGCATGGCTACCTGGTAATTGGGCATTCCACTGAAAAGATTTGGATTCCAAAGCGGGTAGTGGCCGGTTTTCTCTTTGTATTCAAAGGCATTTTGAGCCATACCTTTCCAACCAATAGTATCATGCTGATTAAGTACATTGCCTTCCAGCGCAGGCTTGCAAAAAAGTGCTGAAACGATTAAAAAGATAATGACAGCAATAAAATGAGGGGCTATTTTTTTCAGCATTGGATTTTTCATTACACTTCCGTATTAGGCTGACAAAATAATGCTATTTTAGACTAAAATCCCGATGCGCTGGCTTTTATTTTTGTCAAGATTGGCCTTTATCTGTGG
This sequence comes from Chitinophagaceae bacterium, assembly GCA_031372465.1. Taxonomy (GTDB): domain Bacteria; phylum Bacteroidota; class Bacteroidia; order Chitinophagales; family Chitinophagaceae; genus JJ008. The sequence continues at coordinate 634 of JANMLJ010000351.1, forward strand.
TATCTTTTTCCTTTTGTCAGTTTCCTTATTGATGCAGGAGTGGATAAGTGATGAAAACCTGAAATCTACCATCATCACTATCGGTTATTTTATGGGAATGATTATTATTCCAATCGTCAACTTTTGTTATGTTATTGTGTATTTAATCAAAAGAAAAATCAGGGAATTTGTACCCCGGTGGCTGATTATCATTAATTTTTTATTTTTATTAGCATTATTATTTTTTATATTTTATCTCAATGATCCATACTATCATCAAAAGTAAACCCACCCGTTTATTCATCATTTTAGGCGGTTTTTTTATTGCCAATGCATTGATCGCAGAATTGATGGGGGTAAAATTATTTTCTTTAGAGGAAACTTTCGGGGCTAAACCCGCTAACCTGCATATTTTCGGCAATGAATTTTCTTTCAATCTTACCGCCGGTGTTTTATTATGGCCTGTTGTATTTATTATGACAGATATCATTAATGAATATTATGGAATAAAAGGAGTCAGGTTTCTTTCTTTTTTGGCTATTGCCCTTATTATTTATGCGTTCATCATGTTCCAGGGTGCTATTCATCTTACACCAGCTGGTTTTTGGGTGGGTAATTATGCCGCACAGGGAGTGCCGGATGCTAATAAAGCTTACAAGGCTATTTTCGGGCAAAGCCAATGGATCATCGTTGGATCCTTATTCGCTTTTTTAATCGGGCAGGTATTGGATGTATTTATTTTTCATAAAATAAAAAAGGCAACCGGGGAAAAGAATATCTGGTTAAGAGCCACTGGTTCTACATTGGTATCACAATTGGTTGACAGTTTCGTGGTGTTGTTTATAGCTTTTTATATCGGCCCCCGCATTTCGTCAAACCAGGGACAGCCCTGGTCGCTCAATCTTGTTATGACGATTTGTATAGGTAATTATATCTATAAATTTTTTATGGCACTCGTGTTGACACCGGTTATTTATCTGGTTCACAACCGGATTGAAAATTATCTCGGTCATGAACAGGCTGCAGCAATGAAGAAAGCTGCCATGGGCTAAGGATAACGGAACTCCGTTCCGTTCTTTGGACAATGGAACTCTGTTCCGTTCTTAGAACAACGGAACTCTGTTCCGTTCTTAGGACAACTGATCTCCGTTCAGTTTTTAGTATCAATGGATCGCTATATTGTTATTATCTTGGACTGATGCTCTTTTATTTTTTTAAACGGAACAGAGTTCCGTTTTCCAGTATAAACGGAACAGAGTTCCGTTGTCCGTTCCGTTATTCTATAATAAGGGTTAGAGTTCCAATTGTCTAAATCAACGGAACGGACCCGATAGCTATCGGGTTCCGTTGTCCAGTTTTAATCATCCCCGCAACGATCTTATCTATCGGCAACGATACACTTTCCGGCGAAAAATCATTCCAATCAATAAAACGAAAGGTTTCTGTTTCGTTAGTGGCTTCATACACTTTCAGTTGTTCCTCATCAAAATCAAACGGCGTATTTCGGAGGGGTACTTTTATTTCTTCCAATGCTTTGGCAAAATAATAAATGGAGATAATCTGGTGTTCAGGGTTGAAAGCAGACAGTTGGAAATAGTCGGTAGTATAAATGTGGTGACCAACTTCTACTTTTAAATTCATTTCTTCCATAAACTCCCGCTGCAGGCAATCTCTTGTTCCCTCACCAAATTCAAGTCCACCGCCCGGAAATTTGGTGATATAACTACCACGGATAAGCTCATCACTTACCAGCACCTGTTGCTGTTCATTAATTAGAATGCCATAAACCCTTAAATTAAAATATTGCATAGTAATACTTGCTAAAACGGTTTTCTGATTTTATTCTTTGATGAATAGTAATTACTTGAATGTAATTTAAGCCTAAGTTCCCTTTAGGGACAGGGTTTAAAAAATTTTCTTCCGGAAGAAATACCACCCAATGATCAGCGCAATACCTAGTGAAAGAAAAGCCACAATATAAAAGGCATATTTCGAATCTTCAAATCCGCTGCGTACATTCATCCCGAACAGACTGGCAATTAAAACGGGGAAAGTAAGTACGATGGTGATAACTGCCAGCCTTTTTAATACCTGGTTTTGATTATTCGCAATGATGCTGGCAAAAGCATCAAGGGTGCTGCTCAATATATTTGTATAAATATTTGACATCTCAAGGGCCTGTGAATTATCAACGATCAGGTCATTCAATATCTCTTTTTCCTCTTCGGTAAGTGCCAGAAAATTTGTCCTTTCGATTTTCATCATCAGCATTTCATTGGAGCGGAGAGCTGTAACAACGTATACCAGGCTTTTCTGGATACGCATCAGTTCCAGTAAATGTTCATTCGCGCTGGAATCATACAATTTTTGCTCAAAAATATTGCGCCGCTGATTAATTTCTTTCAGGTGTTCCATAAAATTCTGGACAATCTTTTCAAAAATTTTCAACACCATCATATTGCGTTTATCTGCCTGGCGGTTTTGAAAAGTGTTCAGAAATTTTTTGATGGCCGTATTTTCAAAAGAGTTAACCGTTACGATCTGGTTGTGCGTAAGAATAATACAAATTGGAATAGTGATATAATACGCATCACTTTCATTAAAGGAATTATTTTCTGTTGGTGTTTTGATGACAATCAATTTCACATTGTCGTCTTCTTCAAAACGGCTTCTTTCATCTATGTCTAATGAGTCAGTTAAGAAGTCAATAGGAATATCGAGTGCATTGGATAATTCAGTAAATTCTTCCTGCTTCAGGGGGGGCAAAACATTTACCCATACCCCGTTTTCGGGAGTATCTATTTCTACTGTTTTCTGGTCGATAATTTTGAAATATTGAATCATTAAACACAGCGCCTTCCGTAATTTATTCGGCAGGCAGGCAAAGGTAAGTGTGCAACTTCAGATTTAATCGGTCAGTCTGATCTTAATAATAGCCAGGTGGTGATTAGTGTGATAAATAGTGAAATAGCACAATTCTCTTAACGTAAGTTTACCAAGCAGGGGATGGGGAGCAAGGTATTTATCTAATTGCGGGTCATCCCAATTTTTTTCAATGGTACTGATCAGGGATTCCATCGTCTTTGTATAATTGTTTATTATTGTTTCTTTCTTTTCATTTGGAGAAACCGGCTTAGCAACAAATTGTCCGCTCGCCCTGCCACCTTGTGCTAATTTAAATTGATATTTAGCTACCAATTCATCATAGGTGCGGGAAGGTCGGTTAGGTCTGCCGGCATATATTCTTACAACGAATTTTGGAAGACGATAAGCCAGCCTTGTCATTTTTGCAGACGTAATAAGATGTGTTACATTTTGCGCAACCGACCATTTTTCTTCCGGTTGCCGGAAAAATAGCTCATCACTGATAGTTGTGCAAAAAGCAGAAAATTCTTTTGCTGATGCGTCCATGCTGATGCATATTTCCTCTTTTAATAAATTGCCGGGCATGGTATAGCACTTTTTTTGGAATTATTATTTTATCTCGACAGTTCCTTCAAAAACTTTATCAGCAGGACCGCAAAGCCAGATGTTTTCGAATTTATATTCATCGATCTTGTCAAATTCAACAGAAAGTTTTCCCCCTAATGTTATTACTTCTACTTCATTAAATCCATTTTCATTATGATAACAAACAAGGGCTGCCGCCGTAACGCCGGTACCGCAGGAAAGCGTTTCGTCTTCTACACCCCGTTCATAGGTGCGCACAATAATTTTATCAACTTCTTCTGATTGCTCAACAAAATTTACATTAATGCCTTCTTCTTCAAATTCTTTGCTATGTCTTATCTCAGTTCCTTTTTTAAATACATCAAGTTCCATAACATTTGATGTCATTTTTATATAATGGGGCGACCCGGTATCAACAATGAAGTCATTATGAAATTTCCTGAAAGTATTTACATCTTTCATTTTCACCGATACGATGCCATCCGTATCTATTTCCGCTTCATGTACACCATCTGCCGCAAGAAAACGATATAGTTCCCGGTGAATACCGAGGTGGTAGGCAAATTTTGTCATACAACGCCCACCATTACCACACATTGTTCCGGGTTTACCATCTGCATTGTAATATTTCATTTCAAAATCGAAACCCTCTTTCTGATTCAGCAGCATCAAGCCATCGGCACCAATGCCAAAACGTCTGTCGCAGAGATTATTGATCTGAGTTGTAGTAAGCGATATGTCATTTTTCCGGTTATCTGCCAGAATAAAATCATTGCCGGTTCCCTGGTATTTATAGAAATGTAGTGTCATTTTGCTAGTGGGGTTTGGCTAGTTGGGAGTAGGGGGTTGATTAAGGTTGCTTATCATTTTACTAAGAATCCTGAAGGTGTATTCAAAATTTTTGTGCGATAAATTTAGCATATTTTTTTTAATTTTAATTAGCTGCTATCATTGCTGAGCCCACCCCACTGGCTTCTTGCCATACCCCACTATCCAATCTGTTCTGAAAATAGTTGAAGAAATTTTTGAATCAGTTTTTCGACGGTGGCCAGGCCATCTTTGGAAAATTCTTTTTTCACGCGGTTGGCTACAATTGCATTTATGGCAAGACAATTATGCCCAAGCAATCTTCCCAATCCATAGATAGCGGATGTTTCCATTTCAAAATTAGTGATACGATGTTGACCAAACCGAAAATCGGTTAAGCGATTGACGAAATCAGGATTACTGATACCTAATCGTAGTATTCGACCCTGCGGGCCATAGAAACCAGGGCAGGTAACGGTAATTCCCTGGTGAAAATCTTTTACAAAATGTTTTATTAAAGAAGCTGCTCCGCTGCTGATATAGGGGTTGCCGATCTGGCCATGAATTTGGGTATGTGTTACAAAAGAATGTAACAGGTGTTGTTCTTCATCATTCTGTTTATGCCGGTAAAAATTCAATAGGTTATCAACCCCAAGACCATGGGTAGAAGCTACAAAGCTATCCACCGGAATATCTGCCTGCAACGAACCGGATGTACCGATACGAACAATATTCAGTGATTTCAATTCTTTTTTTATCTCTCTTGTTTCAAAATCAATATTCACCAAAGCATCCAGTTCATTGAGTACGATATCAATGTTATCCGGGCCAATGCCGGATGATAATACGGTCAATCTTTTTGTGCCTACAAAGCCTGTATGAGAAATAAATTCGCGGTGTTTTCTTTTTACTTCAATAGAATCAAAATGCTTGCTTACTTCTTTTACACGGTCGGGGTCGCCAACGGTAATGACTGTACCTGCTATTTCTTCCGGGCGAAGGTCCAGGTGATAAATAGCCCCGCGGGGATTAATAATCAATTCTGATTCTGCGATTCGGCTCATATTTCGGGTGTTTATGTTAAAAAAAATTGGGCAAAAAACCTATATTTGCAACCGTTCAGGTTTATCCCGATAAATATCGGGACTAAAATTTACAATCTGAAATCGGAAATAAGAATGGTCCTGTGGCCGAGTGGCTAGGCAAAGCTCTGCAAAAGCTTCTACAGCGGTTCGAATCCGCTCGGGACCTCCAATAAAAGTCATCCTAATTGATGGCTTTTTTTGTTTGCCAAATTGAAATCGTTTTTTTATCATTCGAATGATCCTGTATCCGACGGCTTGCGGCTAAGAAAGCTCTTCCGCTAAGTGGGGGGATCCTACAACGATTCCGTGCCTGACTACGTAACGGAGGCAGGGAATCCGCTCGGAACCTCCTTTCCAGAAAAGTGTAATCTATTACTTCTTACCGCTTTTTTCTGAAAATCTTGTTCTGCCTGTATGTCAGCTGAACGGTAGTATTTAGCAGGGTTCTTTGAAAAAATTTTCCATCAAAACTCATTTTTTCAAGATATCAGTCGAGCAGGGGTTGTTTGTTTTCGCGTGAACGAAATTTAGTTTATACTTCTCCATAACTGCCTTTATTTCATTCTTGTGGCCATTTATAGTTTTTGATACTTGTTCATAAGTATTGATTTTAGTATACTTATGAAGGCCTATTAAAATTATTAATTAGCGCCATCTATAAATCTGATGTAAGCAATTATAGGTCGTTTGGCGGAAAATAGAGATTGGCTGATATGATTTAGTAAATATTCTTTTATTACTGAATCGTAAGGATTTTTTTTCTTTTACAAGAAACAAAAAGAAAGCAAGTGAAAATAATTATACCATTGCATCCCACAGCACCTCAACCGGATGTAATGCCTTTTTCCCCGTACCATCTTTTATCTGGTGCCGGCAACTGGTGCCAGGAGCCGCAATTAAAACTTCGTCTGTTTGTTTACGTATAGCGGGAAATAAAACCAGTTCACCAATATTCATCGACAGGTCATAGTGCTCTTTTTCGTAGCCAAAAGATCCTGCCATACCACAACAACCGGATGGAATAGTTTCTACCGTATAATTTTCAGGAAGTGATAAAAGCTTAACGCTTGGATTTACCGATGATAGTGCTTTTTGCTGGCAATGGCCATGCAATTTAATTGTCCTTTTTTCTTTAGTAAATTGTTCTTTTGAAATAGTTCCTTTTTCTATTTCCCTGGCAATAAACTCATCAATTAAGAAAACATTTGCCGCCAGTTTTTTTGCTTTTTCTAACTGATCATCATCAGCAAGATCAATATATTCATCCCTGAAAGTGAGAATGGCAGAAGGTTCTATACCTATCAATGGAGTATCGGTACTTATAATGGGGTGAAGTAATGCTATATTTTTATTGGCAATTTTTTTAGCTTTTCTAATCAATCCTTTCGACAACCAGGCCCTGCCACTTTCTATATGCTCCGGAATTATTACTTCATAACCCAATTTCTCCAATAACTGAATAGCCTTGATTCCAATCTCCGTATCATTGTAATTAGTAAATTCATCACAAAAAATATACAAGGTTTTTTGCTTTTTCTGAACTGTTTCCTCGCTCCCCTTTAGGGGATGGGGGCTTTTTTTCTTATACCATTTCTTCAACGTCATCTTATACATCGTCGGCATACTCCTTTTCACCGAAAAACCCGAAAACATTTTGATCATTTTACTGATAGCACCATTGGTCATCATAAAATTATAGATACCCGGCGCGATGGCACCCAACTTTGAATAACGGCTGAAGTTGGCGATCAGCTTTGACCGGAAGGGCACACCATTGGCATCATAATACTGCTGCAGGAACTCTGCTTTTAGTTTTGCCACATCTACATTGCTGGGACATTCTGATTTGCAGCCTTTGCAACTCAGGCAAAGATCCATGACTTCATAAATTTCTTTATGATCAAAGCGGTTTAGTTTATCTGAATTGGTCAGGAATTCCCGCAAAATATTGGCCCTGGCCCTGGTAGTATCTTTTTCATCACGGGTAGCCATAAACGAAGGACACATGGTACCACCGGATAATTCCGTCTTTCTGCAATCACCGCTTCCATTGCACTGTTCTGCATGTTGCAATACATCCTGGTTATGATAACGGAAAATTGTTTTGAAAACAGGTGTCTGCTGACCGGGCGTATAACGCAGCATCGAATTCATCGGAGGGGTGTCAACAATCTTATTCGGATTGAAAATATTTTCCGGATCCCAGGCTTTTTTTATTTCCTTTAATAACTGGTAGTTCTTTTTACCTACCATTTGTTCAATGAATTCTCCCCGTAATCTTCCATCTCCATGTTCACCACTTAATGAGCCATTATATTTTTTTACCAGCGTGGCTATTTCTTCCGCAATAACCCTGAATAAGCGATTGCCTTCTTTTGTTTTTAAATTAATGATAGGTCGTAAATGCAGTTCACCGGAACCAGCATGTGCATAGTGTACAGCATGCAAACCATGTTTTTTCAGAATCTCATTAAAATCACGGATATAAGCGGGTAAATCATTTACATCTACAGCCGTATCTTCAATTACAGGTACTGCTTTTTCATCTCCCGGTAAATTGCTCAGCAATCCCAAACCAGCTTTGCGCAGTGTCCATATTTTTTTACTGTCATCTCCAAATAATAGGGGGAAATGATATCCTAAACCCGCAGCCCGCATGGCTTCTTCTACCTGTTTGGCAATGGCAACTATTTCTTCCCTGTTTGTTCTGGAAAATTCTATTACAAGAATAGCACCCGGATCGCCCTGCACAAAAAAACGATTCTTAATTTGTTCTTTATTTTCTTTGGTGCATTCCAGTATATAATGATCTATCAGTTCGCTGGCGCTGGGATTAAATTGCAGCGCAATAAGATTAGCTCTCAGCGATTCATCAATCGAATTAAAATGAACACATAGTAACCCAACTTCTTTTGGTGGCAACGGAACTACATTCAATTTTATTTCTGTGATAAAAGCCAGTGTACCTTCCGAACCTGCCATCAATTTGCAAAAATTAAAATCTTGTTCACCTGCTGTAAAAGGGGCCGAATCTACTAATACATCAATAGCATAACCTGTATTTCTCCGTTCAACGGATTTCTTGGGAAATTCTTTTCTTATCTCTGCCTGGTTTTCATAATTGCTCAATAAACTTCGGACAGTTTTATAAATTGATGCTTCGAGGTCATTGCCTTCGCATTTTGTATGAAAAGCTTCAATACTCAATGACCTGAACTCCGCTTCGCTGCCATCACTTAGCAATGCCTTTACTTCCAGTAAATGTTCGCGGGTACTTCTGTACAATACTGAATTGGAACCGCAGGAATTATTACCCACCATTCCACCGATCATCGCCCTGTTGGCAGTAGACGTTTCAGGTCCGAAAAATAAACCATGTGGTTGCAAAAACATATTCAATTCATCCCGTATAACGCCGGGCTGTACCCGAACCCATTTTTCGGCTGTATTTAATTCAATGATCCGGGTAAAATGTTTTGATACATCCACAATTATTCCATTACCCACCACCTGTCCCGCTAATGAAGTGCCGGCTGTTCTTGGAATCAACGAAGTTTTCTCTTGCCGGGCAAAAGCGATCAATTTTTTTATATCCGTATTATTTTTTGGAATAGCTACCGCCAGGGGCATTTCACGATAGGCAGATGCATCGGTAGCATATAAAGTCCGGATAGTAATATCATCAAACAGATCTCCTTCCAATTGTTTCGCCAGCTCCTCCAGTTTTACCTTCATTTCCGGATAGTTTATTCTATTATAACTTCTGCAAAAATAGTCTCTTTCAGGTTTTAATAGCCGACAAACTCAGGGCAAACGCATTAAAATACTTCATACTTATTCAATTAGAAAAGAATTTGCACACAGCCTGTCCCGCCTTTTCGGGAGATGACCAAACTAGACGGAAGAACACCAATTTCTATTCTGCTTCGCAGAATAATTTGCATGATTTCGGCGATTCTTCATCCTGCGAAGCAGGATGATCTGTGTTCATCTATTTACTAACAGGCTATTTGAATAAAGTTTTATAGCTTAGTTAAAACAAAATCGGGCAAATCTCTTCAATCCGTGTTATCCGTGTGCTTGTATTATTTTTTTTTGCGTTTGCGCTGCGAACAAACTAAAGCATTATCAAAAAGAAGTAAACAGGATTAAATTTGTAATGAAATTTAATTTTCAACATAAGCGCTGTTACCAGGAGGCGTATAAATTCCATAGAGAGAATCCCGTATCCTTGTAGTGTCTGAAACAGCAGCCGGAAGGAGAAAGAAAAGTTTAAAACTTATAGAGTCTTTTGTTTCCAGCTGAATATCCAAGCCAAAACCTCTTAAACGTTGAAAACGGTTTAGCGCCCTTTCTTTGGCGGAAGTTTCAATTACAAATTTATAATTCCGGGTTGATTCATTTGTTGTAGTAGTTTGTTTTTGTATAGCAGGACTTTCTATTTTCTCTTTATTAATTATT
>JANMLJ010000428.1:0-18593 GCA_031372465.1 Chitinophagaceae bacterium
GGAAAGTGTAACTCAGTTCCTTTACAACTGAAGTATAGATACTCCCTCTCCTAAGTATGGATAGTGTATGAAGGAAGTAAGATATCATTTGTTTATAGCCAGATATTTCCAATAAGATTTATCTCTCTTTATTGCTGGTTAGTATCTGAATTTCCTATCTTCAATACTGAAAGTTCTTGAAATTTATTGCTGTTTACTGGCTTTTGTCGAGGTAACCTTTTCGGTAACCTGTAAAGTGCAAAGCCCTGAAACACTGCACCAATACGGCATTATACGGGTAGTTCGATTCCTGTCGAGGCTACAAATTATTTTATTCCTCTCGTTACATTGTATTTTTAATACAATGTCTCCTTCTTTTTCTTTGGCACATTTGCTGCTCTTTATGGGTATATAAATTACTCATTTTAAACATTCTGGTCATTCCCGTATAATTATCAGTTGCTAATCAATCAATAAGATGAAGAAAATAATTCTACTCATTATACTTGTATTTATCAGTGGGGCATCATTTACCCAAACTGTTCCTGCTACGGATACAATTTTCATGGCGGATACCACCATTACCCCGGCTGTTGATGGCAACGGTATTCCAAAAGGAGAAACGGTTGAGTTTCATAAACCCGGTCATAATATGTATGGCGACTTACTGAATGATGATCCTGTTTACAATAAAAGATACCCTATATGGATTCCTGCAAGCCGTGTTGTACTTACCAATGTGGTTAATTGGGTAGTGGTAAGATATGTTTACAAATATGATTGGGCCCGGATCAGTCCATCCACCTGGAAAAAAAATCTGAAGGGCCCGTGGGTGTGGGATAATGATCGCTTTGGTATAAATTTTCTCGGGCATCCCCATACTGGCAATTATTATTTTAATACAGCCCGAGCAAATGGATTCACCTTCGGGCAATCATTTCCTTTTGCAGTGGGGGGGAGTTTGCTATGGGAGTTGTTTGGCGAAAAAGATCCTCCATCAAGAAATGATATCATTAATACACCTATCAGCGGTATGTTTCTTGGCGAAATATTGTATCGGATTAGTTCAAATATCCTGAATGACAGAACCCGGGGAGTAAACAGGGTCTTTCGGGAATTTCTTGCTGGCATTATCAATCCACCCCGTGCTTTCAACCGCCTTACACAGGGAAAAATGTTTAGGGTAACCGGAAAAGAAGTTTATCAGAAAGAACCGTTGAATATTACCATGAGTGCAGGAATACATAAAGTAAATGAGAATAATCATTTTGGCACTGGCTCTACCAATGCCATTTTCAATTTGCAGTTTGACTATGGTGATCCTTTTGAAATAAGACACCGCAAACCATTTGATGTTTTTCGACTGCGGCTGGAAGCTAGATATGGTGATGAAAAAAGACTGGTTGATAATGTAGGTGGCTATGGTTTTCTATTTGGAAAAAATATCATCAAAGGAAAAAATGGAATACTGGCGGGCATCTTCCAGCACTATGATTACTGGAATAATAAAATCTTTGAATTGGGTACACTTGGTTTTGGCCCTGGAATAATTTCAAGAATAAATATAGGACGCAATTCAAATTTGTATTCAGGTATTCATGTAGCTGTGGTGCCCCTTGCCGGCAACAGCACCCGGTTTGGGCCTGATACATCCGATTATAGAAAATATAATTTTGGCGGCGGCTTTGAAGGAAGAATGGAAGAAACGTTAAACCTCAGCCGATGGGTAAGTGCGGGATTTAATGCCTACTACTATTGGATCCGTACCTATAATGGAATACCCGGCACAAGTATTATCGCCATCTTAAAACCCCGTATTGCTTTTAAAATTTTTAAAACCGCAAGCATCGGTTTAGAGCATCATATTTATTTTAATGATCGCTTAACCAAAAACAGCAGCGATCTGCATCTTAAAAGGACTGAACAAAAAATATTTTTTCAGATTTACCTGGAAGATGCCCAGCGCAGAGGTCATTATAATTGATGTGCAGCCATTGGAGCAAATAGTAAAATATTGAATTTAATAAATATTTTCTATCTTTCTGGTCACAACCAAAAAATTTTAGTTATGACAACTCCATCACACAAACCTTCTGCTTTCTTAACCATTCCCTGGGGGCTACTTTCAATTGTACTGATCTTGTTATTGAACCTAACGCTAAATGGTGCCTGGTTTCAAAAAAACTGGAGTTGGATAGCATTAGTATTAATAATCCCTGCCGCTATACTGGAAAATTTTAAAGTTGGCTACTCTACTATGCGGATTATGTTTATGAAGGTAGTTTATTCACTTATTTCATTTCTGCTGGTTGGAATGGCATTTGGTTCTACATTAAATGGCTGGCATATAGAGAAATTCCAAAAAATAACTGAGCCTGTAAAATATATTCATTTGCCCTGGTATGTAATGCTCGCTTTGGGTGTACTGCTGATGATACAGGTAGCACAACTTTTCAGTATGCTGAAAGCCGTGAAAAGAGAATTTATGCAAATGGATCCGGACAATTAATTTACCGTCCCGGATTGGTAAAAACAATTATAATTGTTTTATACCCGCTTTTAAAAAAGGCATTGTTGGTAATGAGGAGATAATTTTAAGCTCATCCAGCAACGAACTTTCATTATCCAAAAACCTCAGCACCTGCTGGGGTTTATTTTTTTTGAATAACCGGGTAAATATTTTTTCACCGGGCAGTTTATTATTTTGTAATATATGCAGTAGTGTACTGTCGTAAAATTTAAATCGCCGCGGGCCTCCCGGCAAAGCAATAAAGGGATTATCCCGCTTTATTAAATTTTCTACTATCCTTGCTGAATGTTTTTGTATAAAACGAAAGGTAAATCCACTGGAAGCTTTGGTTTGTCCCCCAGCAGTACCAATATTAATAATTCCACCATTAGCTGAAGGAAATTTATGATTCGTCATTGGTATTACACCAAACTCTTCTTCCACAATTTTATATGAATCAATCTGAAGAAACTTATTAATATACTCTCTCAAACCTTCCTCATATTGAGTCGTCGTTAATAATTTCTCCGTGAACAAAGTATATTCTACCAACGCTTTTGTTTCAGAAAAAGGCATTACATAAACAAAAGTTGTACCCTGATGCTGGCTTACCCTAAAATCCATTAAAGTTGCTTCACCTGGCTTAAACGCATTTTCAGGTGTTTCAATAACCCAGCCTTTAAAATGCTGAAGAAGGTAATAGGTATCTTTCTTTAAAACCGGCTTATCAAACAGGATACTATTAAAAATATAATCAGCCATAATTTTATCATCATCTACCTGTATCCATGATTGCCCTGATTCGCTTTTTATTTCATTTATGTTGCCGGTTCTTATTTCAAAATTTGGATGCTGCCGAATCAGGTTGAAACAAAAATTGTAAAAATCAATCCCCCGGATAAGTTTGTATTGATAAGGAGAAAGTTCCATCAACTGAGAAAAATCTTCCCCATAAAACCAGGCAGTTTTCCATTGTCGGTGAACGATTGATTCAAACAAACCAGGTTCAGATTCCCAAAAGCACCAGGTACGGTCATTATTTTGTTTACTTTCTTTATCAATAATCAGGATCTTCCGGTTACTGAATTGTCCCGATTGGATCATATGAACTGCAAGACTTAAACCAGCACACCCGGCACCTGCTATAATGTAATCGTAGGATTTATGTGTCCCCGATCCTTCGATAAACCTGCCTAACGGATTGGCAGAATCAGGAGTGGATTCAGACGCAAGCATAGATTTCTCTAATAATGATAATCATAACAAAAAGATGTGGTGAAGTTAAAAAACTATTACAATACTCCCCTTTAAGGGCTGGGAGTTTCTGCTTCTGGCGCATACTCAACTTTTACGGTACCCGCCATCAATTTTTTATCCCGGCGGATTTTGTCCCAGTATTTCTTATGCACAAAGAGGAAACCAAAACTTTCGCCCCTATTTTTATTCAGGTGTTTATGGTGCATTTTATGTGCCCAGCGAATTGCCCTTACATAGGTATTGTTGCTACGTGAAAACCATTTGAATCGTTGATGAATGATGACATCATGTACGATGAAATAAGCAAATCCATAAGCCATAACACCAAAGCCGATACTTTGCAACCACCAGATATGATCGTAGGTACCAAAATAAATCATCAGAAAACTTGGTATAGCGAAAATAAAAGCAAACAAATCATTTTTTTCAAAGATCCCTGGCCTTACCTGGTGATGATCGCGGTGCAAATACCATAAAAAACCGTGCATTACAAACCGGTGAGTACACCAGGTAATACCTTCCATAATGAGAAAAGTTCCGGCTAAAACCAATATATAATAAAGGATACTCATTGATTGGCAAATTTAAACATTTAGTCTTCTTTGTTCTTATAACGGTTATTCCACCAGTTTTCAATTTTAGGAAAAGCCAGGTGAAACCAGGCCGTGTAGTGATGTGGGTGCGTTTGCAGACTATTGCTAATTTCCTGTATTTCTTTATAACAAATATCCATCACTTCTTCTTTGTTGAAATTTATCTTTCCTTCATACTCCCCGGCAAAAATATGGTCAAACTCATGTTCTACTAAGCCATTATCAAAATTGGCTTTGTAAACAAAATCGCCTACTTTTTCTATTGAATTTTCAAAACCCAATTCTTCTTTCAATCTTCGTTGAACGGCACTTAGTATATCTTCATCCGGGATAGGATGACTGCAGCAGGCATTTGTCCATAATCCACCACTGTGGTACTTACTCATAGCCCGTTGCTGTAATAACATTTCTCCTTTAGCATTAAAAATAAAAACGCTAAAAGCTCTATGTAATAAACCCTTTTCATGGGCTTCCATTTTTTCCATTATGCCAATTTGTGTGTCATTGACATCCACCAATATAACTTGTGTCAATTCCATACTATATTAAACGCAATTGATTTTTTACCCCGGCCCTTAATATGATCAATACCTTACGGTAATTGGGAATACGGATTCTTTCTTCCAGCACCCGGGCGGGTTTCATCCGTTTTATTTTTTTGAATAATGAAAAATAATATTTGTAGGCGACATATACACCAAATCTTGCTTTCAGGGGGAGATTGCGGATGCCCTGATAAGCCTGACTGAAGTCATGATGAATATCTTCTTCAATCCGGTTTTTTTCCTGCTCAGTAAAATTATTAAAATCACAACCGGGAAAATAAACTCTTGCCAATCCACTGAAATCTGCTTTAATATCCCGCAAAAAATTAACTTTTTGAAAAGCGGCACCTAATGAACGGGCGGAGTGCTCCAATTGAAGATATAATTCTTTTTTGCCCCCGCAAAAAACATACAGGCACATTAAGCCTACAACTTCTGCTGATCCATAAATATATTCTTTATAGGCCTTACTATCGTAGGCTTTCTTATTTAAATCCATCTCCATGCTGTTAAAAAAAGCATCAATAAGATGATGATCAATATTAAATTCGTTGACAGTAAGCTGAAAACTGTTTAATACCGGATTCAGGCTTATCCCTCTTTTAATCGCATCAAATGTCTCGCTTTTAAATTGTTGCAACAATTCAGATTTATCATGCTCATGAAAAGTATCTACAATCTCATCTGCAAAACGTACAAAGCCATAAATATTGAAAATCGGCTGACGCAAATCTTTGTGCAGCATCCTGATAGCCGAAGAAAACGAAGTGCTGTAATTCTCCGTAACAATCCGGCTGCAATGCTGTGTGGTGGTATGAAATAATTGAACCATTGATTTGCAAAATAAGTATTTTACCCTAAAAATTTAATTACCTGATTAGCCACTACTTCCCCACTGATCAAACTCGGAGGTACACCTGGTCCCGGAACTGTTAACTGACCTGTATAAAACAGGTTTTTAACTTTTTTACTCTGGCAGGCAGGTTTGAAAATGGCGGTTTGCAATAAGGTATTAGCAAGACCATAAGCATTCCCTTTAAAAGAATGATAATCTGACACGAAATCACTTACAGAATAAGTCTTTTTATAAATTATGGCATCTGCTATCGATTCTCCCGTATATTTTTCCATTCTTCTCACTATTTGCTGAAAGTATTTTTCCCGCAGTTCTTCTGTATCGCCCTCTAGCCCTGATGCTACCGGAATCAGGAAAACGATATTTTCACAACCAGCAGGTGCTACAGCAGTATCTGTAAGAGAACTAACACTTACATAAAATAAAGGTTCGGTAGGCCATTGAGGGTTCTTATAAATCTCGTTTCCATGCTGGTCAAAAGTTACATCAAAGAACAAGGAATGATGCACTGGTTTTTTAAGTTTTTTATTTAAACCAACATAGTATAGCAAACAGGAAGGAGCCATCACTCTTTTATTCCAATAATCCGGTGAATAACTCCGGAATTCTTCCGGCAATAATTTGGTTTCTGTAAAATTATAATCGGCACCACTAATAATAGCATCAACGGGGTATGTATTTTTATTAGTGGTTACCGTAGTGGCTTTTTTATCGTTGATCTCAATCCCGGTTACTTCTTCCTCAAAACAAAACTTTACTCCCAGTTCCACTGCAAGCTTATACATTCCCTCCACTACACTATACATACCGCCTTCGGGGTACCAGGTACCTCCTTTTATATCAGCATAGTTCATCAGGCTGTAAAGAGCCGGTGTGTCTTTCGGTAAAGCACCCAGAAACAAAACTGGAAATTCCATTAGCTGACGCAGTTTTGGATGCTTAAAATATTGCGCAATATGACTTTTGATAGATGAGAAGACCTGTAATTTAAAAACGCCGCTAATTGTTTTCCAATCCATAAACTCCGTTAATGAACGACTTGGTTTAAAAACCAGGTTATGTACACCAACTTCATATTTGTAAGCAGCTCCCTTTAAATATTTTTCTAATTTAGCAGCACTTCCGGGCTCTATTGATTCAAAAACTTTTTTCAGTTCTTCAAAATCTGCCGGCATATCGGTATAGCCATCATTCCAGTAAATACGATAAGAGGGGTCGAGGCGAAGAAGTGAGTAGTAGTCAGTAACTTTTCTATCAAACTGTGCAAAATATCTTTCAAATATATCTGGCATCCAGTAAAAACTAGGGCCCATATCAAAAGTAAATCCTTGTTCTATTAATTGCCTGGCGCGGCCTCCAGGTGTTTTATTTTTTTCAAGTACAGTAACCTGCCAGCCTTTTTTTGCCATAAATGATGCTGCGGATAAACCTGCGAACCCGCTACCAATAACTACAATAGATTTTCCGTCCACAGCATAAATTTTAGAACCTGCTTATCTGGTCCTTCAAAAGCTTTCTCGCAAAGTGAATTCTGCTTTTGATAGTACCAAGCGGTTCAGTTAATACTTCAGCAATTTCATTATACTTATAACCATCAAAGTACAATAAAAAAGGGGTTTTAAATATTTCAGGCAATTCAGTAATAGCCTTTTGGATTTCTTTAATACGCATGTCGCTTTCAGCTCCATTGCTTACTGCGGTCTGATTCATGTCGATCAGGAAATCATTCGGTGTATTATCAAAGATGGTTTTTTGTTTCGCTTTTCTACGGTAATTATTAATAAAAATATTACGCATGATGGTAAATAACCAGGCTTTGATATTGGTGCCATTATTATACTTATCATGGTTTGCCAACGCTTTATATAAAGTCTCCTGAAATAAGTCGTTTGCGTCCTCTGTATCCCTTGTTAGTTTGATAGCAAAGGGTTTCAAAAAATCAGCATTGCTTACAAGCATTTGGTTGAATTCAATCGTAGACATATAGTTTTGTTTAATCTTTGAATTGTAAAATTAAACAGTTTTATTTTATCAACCAAATTTTTGTTTAATAAAAAATTAATTTAATTAAACAATTTTTTATCCCATAACAAACAGCTGATAATCAATTATATAGAAGATAGCAGTTCCATTACTTCCGTTAGTGATTTTTTAAATTCAACAGAGGCAGGGGGATTTTTTTTGTATGTCTGGGTGAGCAGACCTGATATTATTGTGCGTGTGTTGTCGAAATGCAGGTGTATATTCTGAAGAAACTTATCAAAATTAAAATTAGCGGCAGTGGCTGTAAGATGAACAAAAACCATGTCCGGTTTCTTACTCTTGATCACATACTGGGCGTCTTTTACAGGCACATTGGCCCCCAGGTAGATTATCCTGGCACCACGGGCTTTCAGCAGGTAATACATAAATAATAAACCTAACTCATGATGTTCACCTTCTGGAAGAAAAAGAAGAAAAGTTTTATCCAGCCTCACCGGAGATATTGTTGATTCTATTCCTACGATGAGTTTCTGCCGTATAATATTAGTGACCAGGTGTTCCTGTGCCGGACTAACATGACCGGTTTGCCAAAGAATGCCAATTTTCTCAAGGAAGGGAAATATGATTTGTAGTACCGTTCTTTCAATTCCTTTTGCAAAAATATAATTAGTAATGACCTTTTCAAATCGCTCGATTTCCATGTCAACCATTTCCTGAACCAGGGAATTTACAATTCGCTCCTGTACAGCACGGGTATCGCCAAGTGATAATATTTTTTCCTGTATCTCTTGCGGTTGCATTTTTTCAATATGAGATATTTTAAACCCATATTTATTAAGCAGCGCAATATTCAAGACTGTTTTTAATTCATCGTTACTGTAATAACGGATATTAGTAGTAGTGCGGTGAGGCTTTAGAAAAGTATACCGATGTTCCCAGATACGAATCGTGTGGGCTTTTATGCCAGAGAGATTTTCCAGATCCTTAATTGTAAAAGCATTCATAGGTCTATATTACAACCCTGAATAAAAAAAGTTTAATCAGGCAGGTAAATGCTCCAATAAATAAGAAATAATTGAAAAAAATTAAAGATCCTGGTTCTTAATCTTGCCGCTTTCAATCAGTTTTACCAGGTGAATGTTTAAGGAAGGATTTTGCAGCGCCTCCAAATGACGAAACCCATGTAAATCAGTACCTATCAACTCGTAATATCCCTTTTTGATAAGGTGTTCGGCCAGCAACTGGGGCGATTTTCCATAATATCCGGCTAATGAAAGCAGGTTTAACTGGAATAAGCAACCGATATCTTTTAGTTCCTCATAAAATTCTTTGTTTTTTTCGAGGTAAATATAGCGTTCCGGGTGAGCAATTACCGGCTGATAATTCTGCATCTGCATTTCAAATAATATGTCCTTTAAACCATGTGAAGGGAAAGCAAGAGAAAATTCTACCAGTACCATATTCTTGCTGATAGTCAGCAATGGCTCATTTTTTTTTAATAATCCTTCCACATAGTCATCTAAAAAATATTCTGCAGCAGCGTGTAATTCAATGGCTAATCCTTCCTCCCTGGCGGCTTCTTTTACCAGTTCCAGTTTTTGTAAAATAAGTTCAGGGGTATTTTTATACATATCCCACATAATATGAGGGGTAGTGATGAGTTTTGTGTAACCTAACTCCATCATTCCTTTTATGAGCTTCAAGGAAGTTTCTATATCAGGAGAGCCATCATCAATACCCGGCAGTAAATGAGAGTGCATATCAGTTTTTAATATACGCAGATCTACTTTCCCTGTTACAGTTTTCGGTTTTGAAAATAATTTAAACATATATAAGGCTAAATTACTGCTTTATTGATGAGGTCAAATTCAGCATGGCTAAAAGTTTCTTTTTGGTAAGGATGGAAATATTTTATAGACCAATTTACTTTTTGGGAAAAGCACATACCAGGCTGTCAAAAAAAGTATCATAAAATCCGTAATAAAATGCTGGTGCTGCTGATACCATATCTCTAAAGCTCCTTTATGTGGCGAAATTATTTGTTTATAGCACTCATGAGGTGGCAACTGACTTTGTGTTATTATTAATTCTTCATCGCGGAAAACGATAGAACCAATACCCGTAAGACCAGGGTGCACATTATAGACCCTTGCCTTCATGTCATCAGCATACCTGTCAAAACCGGTTTTCATTAATGGCCTCGGGCCTACAAACGACATATCGCCAAGCAGGATATTTAATAACTGGGGTAATTCATTGAGTTTACTCTGCCGAAGAAATTTTCCCACCGGAGTTATCCTTGGATCTTTTCTTACGGTAACATCCCCCAGACCCATGTTAGGGCTATTTTTCAGCATTGTTGCAAACTTAAATATGCCGAAAAGTTTATTTTTATACCCCACCCTTTGCTGCCGGAAAAGAACTTCATGCTCACCAGTGAGTAATAATAAAATTACAATAGGAATAAAAACCGGTAGCAATATCACAAAAGCTATCAGTGAAAAAAGAATATCAAAAAAACGTTTAATATACTTATACATAAGAGCCTCCTCCCCTGACTTCGTCACCAACTTTCACTTTGCTCAGTTGCCTCCGCAAGAAGAGGCCACCAAGACACAGCCCCGGCTTATTTAAATTTTCTTTGTAATTCTTTTGCGTCATTTTATTAAGAGATTAGCCTATTGCATTTTTAATTTCCGTAACTACTGTTGCCAGTTGTTCGTCGGTAATATTCGTTGAACTGGGAATACTAAGACAGGTACGGTAAATATAATCTGCATGATCATTCTGCTGAATATATTTACAATCCTTGTACATAGGCAGTTTATTCATCGGCATCCAGAAACGACGACTGAGAACTTTGTGTGTATTCAAATGATTCAGCAATTCCTGTTGTTTTTCTGTCTGAATAGTAACCAGCCAGGCATTTGTTTTTACATCAGGTAATTCCTGCTGAAAACGTATGTCACCTACACCTGTAAGTTCTTTTTTATAAAAGGCAGTACATTCTCTTTTCCGTTGAATAAATGAAGGCAGTAATTCCATCTGACCTACACCAATAGCAGCCAGTACATTTACCAGGCGGTAATTATAGCCTATTTCATCATGATAATATTCATCCGTGCTGGCCTTTGCAGTGGTGGTAATATGTTTGGCATGTTTGGCTAAGGCTTCATCGTCAGTCACTATAACTCCGCCGCCGCCTGTAGATATAATTTTGTTGCCATTAAAACTAAAACAAGCCAGTGGGCTAAATGTTCCGGCACTTTTTCCTTTATAAGTAGTTCCCAATGCTTCGGTTGAATCTTCAACGATTGGCAAAGGATATTTTTTTACAATGGAAAGAAAGCGATCCATGTCACACATATTTCCCAGAATATGTACCGGCATAATAGCGCCGATATACCGGCCATCTTTTATATAAAACAACCGGCCATCTTTTTCATCTGTTTCATTTTCGAGGAATTCTTCTAGCAGGTTCAGATCCATTTGCCATAAGTCTGGATCGGCATCAATCAATAATGGATCTGCTCCAACATATTTGATGGAGTTAGCAGAGGCAACGAAGGTGAGATTTGGTAAAATCACATAATCATCCTGCTTTACACCTGACAACAATAAAGCGATATGTAAAGCAGCGGTACCATTAACAGCAGCCACTCCATATTTAGCACCGGCAAAGTCAGCCACCATTTGTTCAAACTTTGTAACATAAGCACCAACAGAAGAAATCCATCCGGTGTCTAAACAGTCCTTGACATATTTCCATTCATTACCGGCGATATTGGGAACAGATAGTGGTATCATATAAGTGTAGTATAGACTTTTTATTAATTACATTTTCTTATCCAGCAGTTTGCCTGTTTCGTTATGAGCAAATGTTGGTATATATTTTTCAAGTAACTGTACAATCTCACCCTTTTCTACTGTTGCATTATTAAGAAGTTGCTCCATTTGTGTAAAGAAACTTTCCAGATCATACAAACTATTTGCTGCAACCGGGGCTTTTATTACGCCTAATGAATTAAACCGCTGAAGATCGGGATGTTCTTCCGCTGTATAAAACTCTTCATAAAGCTTTTCCCCTGTTGTATCAGATTGAAAGCCATAAACGGGGTAAAAGGGATTATTCAATCCCATCGTATTGGCAAAATCTCTGGCTTCGTTTTCCGAATCACATTCCTTTATTGTATAGCCAATCTCCTGTAGAAATTTATGGGTAATGTCGTAAAAATTAATCAGCATATCATCACCGAACTTTGGGAAAAATATTTCGCCACTATTTCCAAGCATACAGGTCAGCATGCATATATCTCCTGATTCTGCAGGAGATACAAAATACCTTGTCACATCTAAAGGAACTGATAAAGGTTGCCGGTTCATTACTCTTTTTACAAAGCCATCCAACAAGCTCCCATTTGAAAAAGCTACATTGGCAAAGCGGGCAGTTGTACAGTGCATACGGTTAGCAAAAGTCATGATGAGGTCTTCCATCAATTTTTTTGTTGCACCCATTATGTTGACTGGGTTAGCAGCTTTGTCAGTAGAAACACAAAAAAACCGGGAAGGTTTGTCATTCACCACCAGATTAAGTAACTGGTGTGCATACAATAAATTATTCTGTATCATCGCCTCTATCGAAAAAATATCTTTTTCGCTGCGAACATGTTTATGTGCTGCAAAGTTTGCAATGATATCAAATGGTTTATATGCCGTATAAATTTTCTGAAAAATGGAGCTGCCAAAATTGACCGGGTAAGTGATAAAAGAATCGGGAACAAAAAGTCCTTTTGTACTGCGTACATCTCTTACCAGTTCTGTAAGACCATTTTCATTGGAATCTACAACAATAACAGCAGCCGGTTTAAAGGGAAGAATCGACTTAATATAATTGGAGCCAATTGTTCCACCACCTCCAATCACCAGTATTTTCTTTCCTTTAATAGTAGATTGCAGGGCCTCTTTGTTTGCCACTATGTCTGGCAGGAAAAAAGACTCCTTTCTTTCCAGCACTTGTTCATGAATAAATTTATTAAGGTCGAGTATCATCTTCAAGGATTTGACTTTATCTATTGCTCCATTAAAATTTCGCTGTTTATTTCCTGCTTTGCCTGTTCGTAACAGGTGAAAATTTTTTCTTCTGCCAATTTTGGAAAGGCCGACTGGTTATCCAATTGATAAAAAACAAATTCATCGTCCATAGATGGTTTCAATTTCTTTTTATGGGTTTTGAATTGTGTAAACCAGATATCATAATGATTAAGCAACTGGAGTATATCTGGTTGTAGTTCATCAGGTATGTAAGAAGCCTGATCAATCAGTAATTTATATACCTTTTTGTTCGCCAGCTTTATTGCCTCTGCATGAAGAAATATTTTATTGACTGAATATTTAGCATAAGCAGTCCTGGATAATTGCATAAACAGGTAAAGGGGTAGCAGCAGTGTATAAAATTGGTCCTTTTTGATGTGCATTTTTATTATAATTGGCTATGCTTATGAAGTAACCAACAATCTATTTGAACAACATTAAAACAACGTTCATACTATAGAACTCTAATTAGCTCCATCTATTGTGTATTAAGTGGCTTTCTATTCCCCTATTAAAGTAACAAACAGGGCTTTACCAATATCGCACCATTTCAGGCTTGTACTTTTTCACCCACTTTAAAGGCCCACACTTCATCGCCATAAGTAGTGGCTTTAATTCTTCGTTGAATTTCTTCATCTTCCATTCCTTCCCTTAATTCACACAATTCATCCAGATCTATTCTTTTATAAGGCTTTCTCATCCATTTCTCCTTGCTTTCAGGAAAATTATTTCCAAGTAACAGCCCGCTAAAAATTTCCAGGAAAAGATGAAGTATTTCAACATAACATCGTTGTGTAATTGAATAAACAGTATCAGTAGCAAGTACAGGAAATCTTCTTACTGCAATGATAGAGCCTGAATCTACTTTTGAAAGCATATGGTGACAGGTAATACCAAATTCCTTCTCACCGTTATAAATTGCGAAATTGGTGCAACCGATACCAGGGTATTCTGGCGGACCGGGATGCAGATTAATAGCCGCCAGATCAGCATTGGCAAGTAACCGGTTGGGAATAATCCATTGTGCCAGGTAAGAAATCACTATATCACCCCGCCATTCATATAGTTCCACCGGAAAAGGGCTCAATCTATTTGAAAATACAATAGTTGGATTTTCAAAATGCAACAGGATAAAGTCAGCAGCAATTTTAGCATAAAAATTCTCCGCTTTCCCTATAAAAAGAACTTTCAGTTTACTCTTTGTATTACTCATAGCCTGTTGTTTCGCCACATCAAAATGATGCTGTTTTCCAATGATTGCGAAGGTATTAAGATTTGTGCAAATCTGCGTATAAGGCTATTGAACAAAAAAGTAATATCTGTATAACTTACATATAAAAACCTGTCTGATTTTTAGTGCTTAATGGCAACAAATCAGACAGGTTTATGAAAAATTTTAAATTGTATTTTAGGCAGCCACTAACTTCCGGACAGGCTTCTTTACTAATTGGCGGGCCGGGTTACCTATTACCAGTGCATTATCAGGAATATCTTTGACCACAACAGTTCCGGCACCAATAATAACATTGTTACCGATCGTTATGCCCTGGCGAACAACTGAATTAGCGCCGATAAATGACCCTCTTCCAACTGTTACATTGCCACAGAGAACTGCTCCGGGTGCAATATGGCTAAAATCACCAATTATACATTCATGATCTATACTGGTAGAAGTATTACAAATGACACCCTGGCCAATTTCAACTAATGGATTCAAGGTTGCGTTTGCTGCAATCATTACACCATCTCCTATTTTAACGGATGCTGAAATAACAGCACTTGGATGGATAGCGTTGATAGGATTGCCAAGATATTTGCTTAATTGTGTATGAATTTTTTCCCGGATACCATTATGACCAACACAAGCGAAAAAGTCAAATTTCTTCAATTTGTTCACAACATCATTTTCTCTGCCAAGGTAATCAAGATGGTAAGGATTAAATTCTTTTGCTTCCTGGTCGCAATAAGCAGTTACCAGGCGACCGGAACTTAGCAAAATGTCGATGATGACATATGCATGTCCGGAATAGCCAACAATAGCTACAGGTTTTTTTAATGTGGATTTCATCAATTAGGATTTTTGGATTTCGTACTTTAAAAGTAGAAGTGAAAGGCGGCTGTAGCAAGTTTTGAGGTATGGTATATGGATAAATTGGGTACTTGTACCCGGGGGTTAGTGGTAAATCTCCTAATGGGGGATAGAAAAAGTGCTTGAAGTAGTTTGCAACTAGTTTAAAATCAATAATTTAATATTTTCATGGGGTATGATAGTTCTAAAATTGGATACTCATTAAACGCAAACAGCCCACAAATTGCAGGCTGTCAATAGGTTATAAGATATAAATCAGTTAGGTAAAACTATATGCTGGCGATATTCTTCACTCCTTTAAGGATTAATACCAAATAGACATTAAAAATACATTTTTGCACACTGATAAAACGGACTTGCCAACCGGCAGGCAGGTTGGATAGATGAACACAGTTTATTTTCCTGACTTGTCCCCCTAAAATATATTTAATTTGTAAACAACTAAAACAGAGTATGTTGAAGTTTTGTTTTTGTTATTTTGCTGACCTAAGGGGTCAAAATGTATAAAATCAGGCAAATTAAATACTCGGCAAACTCTGTTTCTGTTCAGGTATACAAGATTGAAAACCGCAAAAGAGTCGTTGTAAGACACATCGGAACTGCACGCAACGAACTAGAAAAGGCCAATTTGCTGATACTCGCCAATGATTTTATCTCCAAGTTATCAAAGCAGCTCTTTCTTTTTGAAAGTAAGCGCCAATCGGACAGCATTTTTTATTTCAACCAAACTGAATTTATCGGCGTTTACTACACTTTTTTGTATGACCTCATCTATAAGTTAATTCTTTTAATCGGCTTTGATAAACTGAAGAATAATTTACTCTTAGACCTGGTGATGATTCGGATGATGGAACCCGCCTCTAAGCTCCGTTCCATTGAACTTCTCCAAGAATATTTTGGCATTAAGCACCGAAGGCAAAGCTATTACAAAGCTGCTCCTGAGTGGATCAAGCTGAAATCGCAAGCAGAAAATATTGCACTTGCTTTTGCAAAAAAACACTATGCCTTCAATTTTGACATATTGTTTTACGATGTAACTACTCTGTACTTTGAAACTTTTCAAGAAGACGAGCTGCGGAGGAATGGATTTTCAAAGGACAACAAATCACAACAACCGCAGATTTTGATTGCGTTGATGGTAACCAAAGAAGGCCTTCCCATTGCCTATGAAGTGTTTGCCGGCAATACTTTTGAAGGGCATACTATCATACCTGTTGCGAAAGAATTTATCAAGCAACATGAAGTAAAATCTTTTACTATCGTTGCCGATGCAGCCATGATAAGCACAGAAAATATTGCAGAGCTAAAGAGTAACAATCTGAGTTATATCGTTGGGGCAAGGCTGGGCAATTTGTCCGGCGATTTAATAAAAGTGATTGACAATAACATTATTCGTGAAGATGGTAAAAATATCAGGATAAAGACAGACAAGGGCTATCTGATTTGCAGTTATTCTGCGCTGCGATACCGAAAGGATAAACACGAAATGGAAAAGCAAATTGATAAAGCCAAAGCCATTGTACAAATGCCATCCAAAAGCAAAAAGGTTAAGTTTACAAAAACCAAAGACGAAAAAATAGCACTTAATCAAGCGTTGATAGAAAAAACAAAAAAGCTGCTTGGCATTAAAGGTTATTATACCGATTTGGAAGAAACACAGTTCAGTAATGCTACCATCATAGAACGTTATCATGAACTTTACAAAATAGAGCAGGCCTTCAGATTATCAAAAAGCGATTTACAGACACGGCCCATTTTTCATTTTAAAGAAGATCCTATTAAGTTACACTTATTAATCTGCTTTATAGCGTTGGTAATATCAAAGCACATTGAGTTGCAAACAAATACTTCGATAAAAAAGTTTATTCATGAAAGCAAAAAAATAACTGATGCCCGACTCAAAAACAAGCTAACTGGTAAAGAATCCAAACTCAGGGCCAACCTTACCCCTGAAATCATCGATATCTTACTAAAAATTAACCTGCTGACCTAAAATGGACAAGTCGGGAATGATTCCTACATTTTATTGACCATATGAAGTATAAAAAGTATTAGATAATAAAAATACATTTTTGCACACTGATAAAACGGACTTGCCAACCGGCAGGCAGGTTGGATAGATGAACACAGTTTATTTTGATAAATCAAAATCCTGGATTTCTGCGTAGCAGAAAAATCCCCGCCTGAATGACTCAGTCGGGCAGGTGTGTTCATCCGTTTAGTCCGTGTCATCCGTGTGCAAATACACGGCAAATGAGTACATTCTCAATAGCTTATTTTTAATGTGAATGGTATAAATTCTTTCGATAGTTTTAATAGAAGTGCTATAAAACAAAACAGCCCCGTAAACGGGGCTGTCAGTTGAGCTATTATAAATTCTCAAAATTTTTATTTTATTTTCTGGCAATACTTACCATTCCACCCTGGGTTGAAATGATCTCAATGCTTTTAATGTTACAACCTTCATGTAAGCGACGCACATCAGCCTCATTGTAATGATAAACCGGGCAGGTATAACGTTGACGGCGTAGTGCCATTCTGATTCCATTTAAAGGCCATGAAACGACAAAAGCTTTGTTAGAAACCTTATCCATTTTTTTAATCATTGCTTCTGCTTCTTTGGTATAATCCAATACACCAACAGCAACTGATACATCAAAAGTTTTTCCCTGAAAATCATGGGTTAAGAAATCACCTTCAATAAAAGTGCTGCGAGAACCAACTCCTTCATCGGCAGTTTGTTTCCTGGCATATACATTCATACTTTCTGCAAAATCAATACCGAGAAGATGAGTAGCTTCAGAATTTTTAAGCCAGGTTACACTATTTACACCCGGACCTGAACCTATATCCAAGACAGTACATTTTCCATACTCTTTAATTACTTTTAATGCTACTGCTGTTCTTGTATAAACTGCTTTCCGAAGCAATTTATCAAAAAAGGAAGGCTTTTTGTAATAATTAGCGAAAAGTTCACTGCGAACGTCCCAGAATTCCTGAGCTGTGTGTTGTGGTTTTGACATACTCTGCTTTTTTTATACAAGTAATGAACTCGTATTGGTTAAGTAATGATTTTAATTTACCTCTGATAGAATGGCGAAATAGATTCCATCGTAAATTAATGATAAAGGTTTTAGTTTTTGAATAGTTTGAATTTTCCGGATAATTTGTGGCGCAATTTATTCTTTTTATATCAAATTCATAAGGATGCATGTATAACATGACGTTTTTTTGACAATCATTTAATTTTTGGAACACATTATTAAGAAAAAATTGGGGGAAGGCACGGACATAACCGCCACCCGCAACTGGAATATCCTTTCCATTAAATTTACCTACCGTAAGAGGCAACTCTACAATCTCTTTGCCATTTGGCAGAGTATACAATGTATCTTCTTTATTAAAGTTGGCAATACCATATCTTTTTAATTTAATAGGAAAAATGCTGCTATCATAAATTAATCCCAGTTCTGTCAGGATCTCCAGTACATATAAATTGCTTTCATCTACCGAAAAATAAGGTGCCCTGTATCCAAATACCGGTCCACCAATAATATCAGTCACTAATTTTTGTGAATCACTTATATCATTAAAAGCTTGTTCTCTTGTAAGCGTCCGCATATTTATATGATGCTGACCATGAAGACCGATCTCATGTCCTTCGGCTGCAATCTTTTTTACGAGATCAGGG
>JANMLJ010000433.1:0-4090 GCA_031372465.1 Chitinophagaceae bacterium
GCTGCCAATCCCTTTGATTTGTATGATCTGAAAAAATATTATAACCTGCACCTTAGTTATACACTGGATGAAAGAAAACGGAAGGGAATGGAGCGCTTTCTTTCAAGGCTGAAAATGGCCTGAATAGTCGCAAAAAATCAATATTTTAGCAGCCTTATTTTTCTTTATGGCAGAAACCCTGGGAATGCTTTGCGATAAACTCACCATTGTAAAGCTAAAACAGTATCATACAGCGGATAATGACCGGTTGGACAGCCTGGGAAAACAGTCGGTTCAGTTGCAGGCTGAGATAGATGAATACCTCCTTCATGCAGTACAGGGACATATTCCTTTGGAACGAATGACATTTGATTCCAATAAAGTGTTTAAAGAGGAAGGAAATATGGTAGTGGATGTAGTAGGAAATTTTGGAGAAGTAATGTATCAATTAGCAGATGTGAATTGCCGGTTATGGCATGAACAGGAGAAAGTGTATGAATTTGAAACAGTGCCTGTTGATGAAAAAGATAAAGTGGTTAAAAAACTAGCGCTGTTAAACCTTGAAAGAAATAAATGTATTGACCGGATCAACCAGCTGTTTTCGGAAATGATCCTGAAAAAATAAAGTGACTATCAGATTAAAGTAATCTTTAAATGGAACCACATAGAAACATAGACAACAATAGGAAAATGCACATAGAATTCAATGTGTTCCCGAAAGCTATCGGGACTATGTTTCTATGTGGTTCAAAAAGACAGTAAGTTTAACAAACCTGATAGTTACAAAAAATAAACCTACCATGCATATCAGAAAAAGAACTACCTGCCGGGTTTGCGGTTCATCCTCCTTAAAGAAAGTTATTGACCTTGGCCCTCAATATTTGCAGGGTTCCTTTGTGAAGCCTGGCAAAGAAATGCCAAGTACCCGGAAGATTGATTGCACGTTGGTGCGCTGCAATCCCGAAAAAGATGAAAACGCCTGTGGTCTGTTGCAAATGGAACATTCTGTACCGTCGGAAATTTTATATGCCGCATATTGGTATCGGAGTGGTACCAATAACACCATGCGTAATCACCTGAAAAATATTGTGGATGATGTTATTTCCGTTATAAAAAAGGATACTGCTTCAGTGCTGGATATTGGTTGCAATGATGGCACTTTATTAGGTTATTATCCCGAGGGCTTTGAAAAATTCGGTTGCGACCCCAGCGATGTGGCACAGGAAGTTACCATCGCTAAAGTAGTACAGGATATTTTTCCCTCAGAACAATTATTTAAATTACTCGAGGGAAAACAACTGGATGTTATCACTTCGATAGCCATGTTTTATGACCTGGAAAGCCCGGTTGATTTTGTAAAAGGTATCAAACGGTTTTTAGCTCCCAATGGTGTGTGGGTATTTGAAATGAGCTATATGCCCCGCATGCTGGAACTGGATAGTTATGATACTATCTGTCATGAACACCTTGAATTTTATAGTTTAGCTGTGCTGGAAAAAATCTGTGCCATGGGCGGCATGAAGATCTTCAAAATTTCCTTCAACGAAATTAATGGAGGCAGTATCCGCTGTTATGCCACACACCGGGAAAATGCAGGACACGATCATAAAGAAAATAGCCTGCTGATAAACCAGGTAAGACAAAAAGAATTTGATCTTGAATTGGATACAGATAAACCGTATGAAGAATTTCAGGAAAGAATTGAGAAACTGAAGCATGAACTGCATGATCTATTGGTGAAGTTTAAAAAGAAAGGAAAGAAAGTGCATGTGTATGGAGCTTCCACAAAAGGTAATACCATTTTGCAATGGTGTAAGATCGATCATGAGTTGGTGGAATATGCAGCCGAAAGAAACCCTGATAAATACGGAGCTTCCACCCTGGGTACTGATATTCCGATCATCAGCGAAGAAGAGAGCAGGGCGATGAATCCCGATTATTACCTGGTATTACCCTGGCATTTTAAAGAGGAATTTTTGGAAAGGGAGAAGGTCGCCATAGAAAAAGGAACAGGATTTATTTTCCCCATTCCTCAATTAGCTATCATTAAAAAGTAGAATTTACCGGATGATCAAAAAAATAGTACGTAGTGTTTTTAATTCATTGAACTATGATATTGTAAAAACGAATCATGGCTCTGAGAAATATAAGAAACAATCAGACAGGAAGGATATTAACTTCTATGATACGCCAACTGGCAAATATTATTTGCCGGCACAACTAAAGAAAGATGTTGTAGTCAACAGCATTAAGAATGGTATTTACTTTGAACCTGAAATAATTGAAATTGCTAAAACATATATCAAAAAAGGAACGGCGGTTTTAGATGTAGGGGCTAATTACGGGCAGATGTCTGTCACCTTTTCCAAATTAGCCGGGGAAGAGGGTGCCGTTTATTCATTTGAAGCAGAGCCTTATATTTATGAAATACTGAGCAAAAATCTTCAGGCAAATAATTGTAACAATGTAAAAGCCATAGCAGGTGCCGTTTACAATAAGAGCGGCAAAAAATTATTTTTCCCGGAGCCTGATTTTAAGCGATTTGATTCGTATGGCTCTTACGGCATTGATCCGGCAGCTAAAGAAGGCAGAATGGTTGAATCGTTGACGATTGATAGCTTACAGATCTCCGAACCAATAAGCTTTATGAAAGTGGATATACAGGGTAGTGATTTGTTTGCATTGCAAGGGGCAAAAGAAACTATTTTGAAAAACAAAATGCCCATTTTGTTTGAATTTGAACAGCAATTCCAGGATGAATTTCTGACCAGCTTTAATGATTATGTAAATTTTACTAAAGAAATCGATTATAAATTTGCCGGGGTTTTTATGGGAATAAATTATTTAATTGTTCCAAATGAATAAGAAAATCCTGTTTGTCTCTCACCCAAAAAAGCAATGTGGTGTCTATGAATTTGGTAAAAGTATTTTCCAGGTAATTTCTGCTTCTACACAGTATCATTTCATTAAGGCCGAATGTAATTCTATCGATGAATTGCAGACCGAAATTGCAACACATAATCCTTCTGCAATTATTTATAATTATCATCCCACAGTACTTCCCTGGCTTTGTACAAAAATCAGCAAAGGACTTTACCGTAATAATCTTGCAGGCATCAAAGCTGTACAAATTGGCATTATTCATGAAATAACGCAAACCGTTGCAGATACTGCAACAGGCTATGGTAATACGTTTATAACCGGCCCATCTCAAAAGAAAATAAATTCACTCTTTGGTTTTTATATTGCAGCCGATCCAACTCTTTTATTAAAGAATCCACTGGTATTTAAGACAGGAAGACTTTTGCCTGTGTACAATAAGCAAAAAGCTGAACCAGCTATTACTACCATTGGAAGTTTTGGTTTTGCTACTCCCAAAAAGGGTTTTGAAAAATTAGTTCAAAAGGTAAATAACGAGTTTGACCAGGCTATAATCCGTTTGAATATTCCTGCGGCTGATTTTGGTGATGCCAATGGAGAGAATGCCAAACTCATTGCAGCAGATTGCAGCAAACTGATAACCAAACCGGGTATTAAGCTGGAAATAACTCACCAGTTTATGACAGATGGTGAATTGCTGGATTTTCTGGCAGGAAACAGCCTGAATGTTTTTATGTATGAGGATACCGAAGGAAGAGGTATTTCAAGCGCCATTGATAATGCTCTGGCTGTGAAAAGACCAGTCGCTGTTTCGCGATGCCCGATGTTCAGGCATATTCTCAACGCCAGTCCTTCTGTTTGCGTGGAGGATAATTCATTAAAAGCAATTCTTCAAAACGGATTTGCACCTTTAGAAAAAATTACAAAAGACTGGACAAAAGAAAACCTGCTTTGGGAATATGAAAGAATTTTAAAGGCCATCTTTAAAAGAATAGAGAATCCTGTAGCACCAAAAATGGGTATTTTAAGAACTATTCAATCGGTAGGGAACCGATTTTTCTCCTTGCCCGATAAATCATTTACCTGGTTGCGAAATACAACAGCAGCCACGGAGGATGACTTGTCGCCGGTTGATAATTCCGTTTATACACCCATACTACTTTCTCCCAATAAAGGACTTAACCGCATTCTGGACGATGAAGCAAGGGAGCTCTACAAACAAGCAGAAGAA
>JANMLJ010000441.1:0-9590 GCA_031372465.1 Chitinophagaceae bacterium
CAACCAAACTAAGGCGCCGGCTAACTCATCGGGATTACCAAACCGGTTAAAAGGTGTTTGTGCTATTACCGAATTGCCACGGGCAGTATAACTACCATCAACATTCGTTAATAAAGTTCTGTTTTGTTCTGTCAGAAAAAACCCCGGCACCAATGCATTCATTCGTATTGCATCGCCATACCGGTTGGCCATTTCTACAGCCATCCACTTGTTAAAGGATTCCACCGCGGATTTGCCCATGCTATAACCTAATACTTTTGTCAGCGTTCTGGGTACACTTACCGATGAAATATTGATAATACTTCCCTGCCCATTGTCTGCAATAGCTTTACCAAAAATTAAAGTTGGCAACACCGTTTCCCACAAATTTACGTCCATTGCCTTTTTCATTCCGGCAACATTCATTCCAAACAGATCATCCCCGGGTTGTAAAACTGCTTCTGGTACATTTCCTCCGGCTGCATTGACCAGGCCATCAATTTTGCCAAATGCCTGTACTACTTTATTACAACATTCTTGCAATGCAGACTCATTTTGAACATCCGCAATTAATGCAATAGCCCGCCCGCCAGCGGCAATAATTTCCTGCACTCTTTCATTGGCTACTTTTTCATTTCGTCCCAAAACTCCTACAGTAGCTCCTGCCCCTGAAATTGCTTTAATGAACGAATAACCTAAAACACCCGTAGCGCCGGTGACAACAATAACCTTTTCTTTTAAAGAGAACCTATTTATTTCTGTCATAATTTACTATTTACTCAATAATTATTAATTTCATTTTTTTCAGCCAGCTATCCAATCAAATCTGTTTATCAGGACATGACTTTCTGATCGTGGTATTCGTTTTTTTCCCACTTGAAATATACTGCCAAATAAAACAACCTAACAGGATACCAGCAAATATCTGTTCGCTTTCAGAATTTTGATAAAACAAACCTATTAATACCAAAGTGAAAAAATAAATAGTCCTATGTATTCTTTGCGTCGTTGCTTCTTTGCGGCCTTTGCGTGAAATGTATTGGGCTGTTTTATAAATCACATTGGTATAATATAATTATTCCTTTAAGTAGGGTATATTAAAAATGCCACACCTTAAATGTGTGGCACTTTCTTTAATTTATTAAACCCGGAAATATCATTCATCAGGAATTTTATCCAGTGCCGGAACATTCAATTCTGCACCGGAGTATCCTTTATTCTGATTGATACGCCCATCTGTATTACCTAAAATAGCAGACTGTGGAATGGGCCATAATACATGATATTGGCTGATCCTGAATACATCCTGATGGATAGTAACAAAATTATTTCTATAAAAAATATTTTTTTCCAAAATTCTATCCACCATAAAATTGGAAGTAGAAAAATTAGCAAGCGTGTATGTTTTACCGTTATAAGACTGACCGGTTTTTGCAAAAATATAAGCGATCCTTGTTAACTCTGTTTTACGTCCTTCTTCATAGTATAATTCCCTGGCTCTTTCATCTAATACAGTTCCGATATTCATTTGCCCTGCTGTATATGGTGCACTTTTGGCCCTGGTTCTTACTGCATTTACATCGGCAGCAGCACTGGCTAAATCGCCTTTCCAAACATAAGCTTCAGCACGAATGAGGT
Source organism: Chitinophagaceae bacterium (assembly GCA_031372465.1). GTDB lineage: Bacteria > Bacteroidota > Bacteroidia > Chitinophagales > Chitinophagaceae > JJ008. The sequence continues at coordinate 1,618 of JANMLJ010000441.1, forward strand.
ATGTTTCTGCCAGTCGCATTATATACCAATCTGTATGACCACCTCTCATTGGTGTGTTTTCTGTATCCGGAATATATATTTTATAATGTGGCCATGGGAACCATTGTCGTAAAGTATCTGAGCAAAGGAGTGTTCCTGTATTATTTGGTCCGGAATACAATCTTAATCTTTGACCATAAAAAGGGTCAACGCCTTTTAAAGCAGGGTTACTATAGCGCACATTTTCCATATACACCCAGTTGCCTGATGTTGAATCATGTCTAAGATCATTTACATCATCCCATATTTCTTTATAGTGATAAGAGGTGGATCGGCAACGGCCAATACCACGGCCATAATTTTGCATATTATCAATCTCAATATTTGCCAAGGCAGAAATACCTGTTCCCCCATTAGGTGTTCTGATACCTGCTATGGACATACCTGGCACTGCCTGGCGCATAGATTGAATGCCAAGAGCAAATGCACCTGGATTGCCTAATGCATCAGTACCTAAAAATAAAACTTCTGTATTTGCTGCGGCAGCTTTATTAGCAGGACGATGCAGATCCCAGGTTACATTTTTGGAGGCAATACCAGCATCAACCCCAAATCTGTTTACCATTAATTTATAAGTACCATTATTAATAACGGCAGTGGCAGCAGCAATGGCATCATCAAACAAACCTAATGCAAGATTAATTTTTGCCAGTAAATGATAACAAGCGGCTTTGTTTATATCTCCTCTATCGGATGTCCAGGGTACCCATAAAACGGCAAATTCAAGATCTGACTTCATTCGCTGCAAAATCACTTCTCTTTTTACAGTAGCATAATTTGTTTTTACACTGGTCAATTCTTTAATAGGACAAGGAACATCTCCAAATTGATTGGTTAAGCGATAATAATCATAGGACCTGTAAAAATAAGCTTTACCCAGAATAATATTTTGTGTAGCAACAGGAATAGCCGTTGCTGCAGGAAGCCGGGAGATAATAGTATTTGCCTGGCGAATACCAATATATTCCTGCTCCCAGTACCAACCAATTTTATTAAAATCTCCACTGTTCAATTGAGCATCCGGCTTAATCAGTACATCTAAATTTTGTGCCGGACCAGTTTTATCATCGGTACCTTCTACAGCTACTTCCGAAAAAATAGTTTCAGTAATGATAGGCGCCCCATCTCCATACCATTCGTTGCGGATATTTCTGGCACAACCAGCTAAGGCGGCATTGAAACCTACCAAATCAATTAAGGTATTTTCCGGCGAAAAAATGGAGAGTGGCTTTGGATCTAACCATCCCTTTTTACAACTTTCAAAAATCGACGAGCCAATAAAGAGGATGGCTGTGAGACTAAGTAGTTTATATAAATTTTTCATTTATTTATTATTTAACGGTTAGCTTATAATGTTAGGTTTAAACCAAAATTATAGGTTCTGGGAGTTGGAGAAATGTTTGTATTATTATCTGAACCATGAAATTCGGGATCAAAATAATTCCAGTTTGAAAATACAGAAGCATTCACAACATTGACATAAAATTTCAAGCCCCCTATTTTCCATTTTTGGGTAATTGCTGTCGGAATGGTATAGCCAAGACTAATATTACTTAACCGAACAAAGGAAGATTTTTTATATACGTTCCAGGTAACCCCGCCGCCCCGGGTAGAACCAATCTTTCCATATTCATTTGTAGGATTGTAAGGAGTCCAGTAGGGTACTTCATAAAAGTTAACCCGATCATAGAAAACGTTATTACCTCCGTTTCTGGCTCCATTGGTGGCTTCATTAAAGGTAGATAGCTGACCAGCTTTGGCATAGAGGGTAAAAGAGAAATCGAAATTTTTATAAATTTTAAATTCGTTTCTCATGTTCCAGGAATATTTTGGAGCTCTTTGGCCAACAAATTCTTTATCTGCTATGGTGAATTTACCATCTCCATCTATATCAGTCAATCGCATATCACCCGGTTGAAATCCGTAAGCTTTTGCTAAAAGAACATCAGCAGTTTGCCAAACCCCCTGAATACGATAATCGTATAAAACAGAAATGGGTTTCCCTATAAACCAGCCATTGTTTATATCATTTTTTTCTGACACGCCGGTTTGCTTACCAGTTTGGGGATCAAAATCAGGTGTGGCTCCGTATAAATGAACAATTTTATTTTTGTTTGTCCAAAATCCAAAAGTAGTATTCCAGGTAAAATTCCTTTTTTGAATATTTACGGTATTCACACTAAATTCAAAACCGTTGTTCTGCACTTCTCCAAGATTTGACAAAATACTACTAAAACCAGTAACGGTAGGCAAAGAACGGTTTACCAGCAAATCTTTTGTATTTCGCTGATAAATATCAATTGAACCACTTAGTTTACCCTTAATAATAGAATAATCCAACCCGAAATTTATAGAACTGTTTCTTTCCCATTTCAACTTAGGATTTGATAAGTTTGTTCCGGCCACAAAAGAAGTATTATAACGGGCTCCCCCTGTTGTAATAAATTCATAGGTACCGGCACTTAAATTAGACAAAGCAGCATAACGACCAATTTGTCTGTTACCATTTTCGCCATACGAAACTCTAAGTTTAGCATAATCCAACCATCTTGAAGTTGACTTCATAAATTTTTCATCGCTAACTGACCATGCAAATGCCAGTGAAGGAAATGTAGCTCTTGGGTTTTCGAGCCCAAATGCAGAATAACCATCTCTGCGGACAGTAGCGGTTAAAAAATAACGCTGGTTGTAATTATAAGTTACTCTTCCCATCAAAGCATCTCCTGTTTCATATTGGTCATCACTTGAAACAATTGGAGGTAGCGTTGCGAATTGAATACCATTATACCCCAGGTTGTCACTGGGCGCAAAATTCTCTGCTTGTATATTGGTATTCCAGGATTGGAATTTTTCCGCGTTAAATAAGAAAGTTGCTTCAATGGCATGTCTGCCGAATTTTTTATTCCAGCGCAGAATATTATCCAATTGCCAGGAGTAAACGGTCTGGTTTCTTCTGTTTACAACACCTTTTCTCGCTGCTATATCTGGTTTTTTAGAAGACAAATGCTGGTATTCCCTTAATATATCAATCCTTGGAGAAAAATTAACCTGGTAAGAGAAACCAAATGGCAATTTTCCTTTTGCAAAGAAACTGGCAAATAAATCATCATATTTATACAAACGCTTTGTATAGGCCTGATCTAAAAATGGATGAGTATTAGAACCAGGATCATCATTGGGGCTTTGTCTGATAGTTACACCATCGGCAGCATAAAAAGAGCCCCAGGGTGTTGTAGAAGAAATATCCCCAAACCTTACCGGAACGGTACTTTCATCTCTGTTGGAATATTGAAAATTCATACCTACCGTTAAAAATTCAGCTGCTTTGGCTTCTAAATTAAGGCGGGTACGAAAAATTTTATACTGATCACCAACCGTTAAACCTTCATTGGTTAAATAGCCCAATGAAAAATAATAATTAAAATCTTCTTTTCTCTGTGCAATACTTACAGTATGATCATGTTGTAATGCATTTTCATTAAAAATTTGTTTTTCCCAATCAATAGATTGACCTGACTTGTAATTGGTCAATTCAATAGGTTTATACAAACACCGGTTAAACCATACAGCGGTTGGATCTAGAGCAGCTGATCCATCCAATGCTAACCATTGTGCCAGTGTAAAATTGGAAGGCAATTTGGTAGGGTCAGTAAATATATATTGGATACCTGGTTTAGAAGTAGAATCAAAACTGGCTTTTGCCCACATAGCGGCTGAACGAAACTGTAAAAATTCTTCTGCGTTTAATAAATGAGGTTGATTCACTAATTTGTTAGTACCAATATTACTGTTAAACGTAATTACCGGTTTACCAGCTTTTCCTTTTTTACTGGTAATCAGTACAACACCATTGGCAGATCTTGCTCCGAATACTGCAGCAGAACTGGCATCTTTTAAGATGTCGATAGTACCGATATCATTGGGATTAATATCTGCCAGTGTTCCGGGATAAATAACTCCATCCAATACGATCAATGGTGAAGAGCTGGCAGTTAAAGTACCCTGCCCTCTAATCTGCAGGCTTCCACTTTGGCCCTTGGTACTTGGGTCAAATCCAACATCTAATCCTGGCGCATTACCCCTTAACAAATCCTGAACTGATCTTGGATTTTCATTTTCAAAACGGGAGGCTTTTACCTGGGCAACAGCTCCGGTCAGATCTTTTTTACTTTGGGTACCATAGCCGATAACCACAACATCAGTTAATGAAGAAACCTGCTCTGATAAAGAGATGGTTAAAAATACACCATTTTTTACAGGCGCTTCAATGGTTGAGAATCCGGTTGAAGTAAAAATCAGCCTCCCATTTTCCGGAACATCTTTAATAGTGAAGTTACCCATGGCATCTGTGATTACACCTTGTTTAGTGCCTTTAACAAAAACACTCACCCCTTCCATAGGGGCATTTTTGGAGTCAGTTACCTTACCTGAAATGGTTATGGGTGGTAGGTTGTTTTCGGAATTTAAAAGTTTGTCCATACCTTTTGCCTGTACATTAATTGCAAAGCAAATGGTGATAAGAAAGCATACCGAACGGAGTATTCTCCAATGGGCGCTAAGGTTAGTTTTGGGATTTTTTCTCATACAGTCAGCATAGATTTAAATGATGATCAATAAAAATTAGCAATTGTTAGTTAAGTTAATATTAACTCATTACTTCTGATATAATCAGTTAACTTTTTAAAAATAAACTTATTTAGTATTACCAATTTTTTTTTCTGCAAATAATTGTACGAAAACGTTTTCGTATTAATTATGCCCTCAGCCAGTCATTTCTCTGTAATTTAGAATCGCAGTCAAACCTGCTTTTGCTATATGAAAAGTTATACTTACCCCGGTATTCTATTCGCCCTCATTATTTTTACATACACCGGGTATGCAAAAACACCTGCTAAAAAGTCACTTTACCCTTCTTTCATTGAAATTAAAAAGAATTACGCTCCAACTGTTTTATATAAGGATGCTTTATTAAAGAATAGCCAGGTATTGGTGTATACCAAAAATGGCAAGGGTTATGTTCATGATAATATTGCAACTGCAGTAGCCAGCTTAAAGGAACTATCGGTGGCTAATAATTTTACTGTAGATGTATCTGATGATCCAGCCATTTTTACAGAAGAAAATCTGAAAAAATATACCCTGTTAATTTTTACCAGCACCAATAACGATGTGTTTGACACCGATGATCAGCGGGTTGCATTCAGGAGATATATCGAAGCAGGCGGGGGCTTTGTAGGTATTCATTCAGTAACCGGTACAGAAAGAAACTGGAAATGGTTTAAGATGATGCTTGGTGAAACATTTTCCTGGCATGCAAAATTTCAAAAATTTACCGTAAAAAATATTGACCCCTCACACCCTTCCATGAAAAATGTTCCAGAAGTCTGGGAAAGAGAAGATGAATGCTATTTTGGAAAAGAATTATACCCGGGAATAAAGGTATTAATGGTACATGATCTCCAGACTTTAAATAAAGAACAGGCTGATCTTATAGAAAAAAATGCCGGATCATTTGCAAATTTTTATCCGGCAGTATGGTACCAGCAATTTGAAGGGGGAAATATCTGGGTTACCACTTTGGGCCATAGCAAAGAAAGCTACCAGGATCCTGTTTATATTAATCATCTGTTACAGGGAATAAAATTTATAGCCAGCCAGTATAAAGGCCTTAATTATAAAAATGCTCACGCATTAACAAAAGACGATTCACTTAAATAATAATTTTTATGTCAAAAAGAAAAACATTCAACCGGAGAGATTTTGTTAAGTCGAGCCTGCAGGGAGGGATAGCCACTTCCATAGCTTTATCAGGATTTCCAACCATTTTACCGGCATCTGTTTTCGGAAAAAATGCTCCCAGCAACAGGATAAACATTGGTGCCATCGGTTGTGGCAGAATTTCCAGAGACCATGACATGGCGGAAACACTTAAGTATGATCGTGCAAGGATAATGGCAGTTTGTGACCTTGACAGTAAACGTCTTGCAGATGCGAAAAAATATGTAAATGATTATTACAGTAAAAAAGAAGGAAAGCCTTATGATGGTGTTACCATGTATGGTGATCATCAGGAATTACTTTTAAATAAAGACATTGATGCAGTTTTAATAAGTACACCCGACCATACACATGCCTACCTGGGTGTCCATGCCGTAGAAGCCGGAAAAGATGTATACCTGCAAAAGCCAGCTTCCTTAACCATTGCCGATGGTCGGGCATTAAGTAATGCGGTACACCGCACCGGAAGAATTTTACAAATAGGTAGCCAGCAAAGATCGTCTACCCAGTTTCGTTATGCTGCCGAGTTAGTACGAAATGGCAGAATAGGTAAATTAAAAACGGTGTATGTTGGCTTGCCAGGAGATCCGGGTGGTAATGAAGAACCTGAAATGCCCATACCGGCTAATTTAAATTACGATGCCTGGTTAGGTTCTACCCCGTATAAATATTATACCGAAAAAAGGGTACACCCGCAAAATGATTATAGCCGGCCCGGATGGTTGCGGTGCGAACAGTTTGGTGCCGGTATGATAACGGGATGGGGAGCCCACCATGTAGATTGTGCACATTGGGCAATGGATACTGAATATACAGGGCCGGTTGAAGTTTGGGGCAAGGCCGATTTTCCGAAATCAGGATTATGGAATGTGCATGGCTTGTTTCAAACAGAGGGCCTCTATGCTAATGGAGTAAAAATGATCATCAGTAATGAACTGCCGAATGGTATTAAGTTTGAAGGTACCGAAGGATGGATATTCGTTACACGGGGTAATTACAGGGCCAGTGCCAGCGATCCGGTAATAAGCAATGCCAATACAAAAGCATTAACAGCAAGCAATGATAAAATTATTACTTCGGTAATTGGCGAAAATGAAATTAATTTATACAAAAGTGCTGAACAACATGGCAACTGGCTGGATTGTATCCGCTCCCGTAATCAACCCATTTCGCCTGTTGAAGTTGGCCACCGCTCCTGCTCTACCTGTTTAATTCATCATGTAGTTATGAAAGTAAAAAGAAAAGTTTACTGGGATCCGATGAATGAACGGTTTATTAATGATGATGAGGCTAACAGTATGTTGAACAGGCCACATCGTTTTCCCTATGAAATAAAAGGATTAGTATAAAATATATTCGGATACCGGATAAAAGACAAACACAGTTAATTAACTTAATAAGAAGGAATGCGCTCTACTTTATTTTTTTTAGGAGGATTGTTCATCATGTATAACAGTTTTAGCCAGCAACCAGTAAAATTAATTACCCTTGACCCCGGTCATTTTCATGCCGCATTGGTTCAAAAAACAATGTACCCACAGGTAGATCCTACTGTTTATGTGTATGCCCGAAAAGGTAATGACCTTGATCTTCATCTTGGCAGGGTGAAGGCATACAATACCAATGCGGCTAACCCTACCAGTTGGAAAGAAATTGTATACGAAGGGGATGATTACCTGCAGAAAATGCTGCAGGAAAAGAAAGGTAATGTGGTGGTACTGGCAGGAAATAATCAACTTAAAACCGATTATATTGTAAAGGCTGTTCAGTCCGGGTATAATGTATTTGCAGATAAACCTATGGCCATTAATGAAAAAGGATTTGTTCAATTAAAGGAAGCATTCAAACTTGCCAAAAAAAATAAACTATTGTTGTATGACATCATGACGGAGCGTTTTGAAATAACGACCATGTTACAAAAAGAATTATCCCTGCAAAAAGAGTTATTTGGCTTATTGCAAAAAGGAACCCTGGCAGAACCTGCTGTTACAAAAGAAAGCATTCATCATTTTTACAAATATATTTCGGGTGCCGTATTAACCCGACCCGCCTGGTTTCTTGATGTGGAACAGGAAGGTGAAGGCATTGTAGATGTAACTACACACCTGGTTGATCTGGTACAATGGGAATGTTTTCCAGATATCTCATTGGATTAT
>JANMLJ010000467.1:0-6065 GCA_031372465.1 Chitinophagaceae bacterium
TATTAAAAGCTTTTCGACTTGATGTAACAACAAACTTTCACCCGCAACTGGGCATTACAACCGGCGTATTGTTGCTTTTCAATTTCAAGCAAAAGAATAGAAAAAATGGGTTACGATATTAATTTTCTTTCTTAGTATTCACTTCTCCACTATTACTTTTTCGCAGGAGATTCCTGTAACTGCCGAACAGCAATTAGAAAATCAAACGGATGCCGACCATGGTGAAACAGAAGATGATTCTTATTTACAGGAACTGGAACAGTTTAAAAAAAATCCTCTTAATTTAAATTTAGCAGACGCTGATGAGTTGAAGCAATTAAGAATTGTTACTGATTTACAAATTGCCAATCTTATTACCTACCGCAACCTGTTTGGAAAGTTGATCAGTATATATGAATTGCAGGCTGTGCCCGCTTGGGATGTAATTACTATCAGAAAATTATTGCCTTTTGTTACTGCTACTTCTGCTCTTTCATTAGCAGCAGAAGCCCGAAAAAGATTTCGTGATGGAGAACATAGCCTTCTTCTCCGTATTGCACAAATACTGGAAAGTTCAAATGGTTTTTCTACTTCAACAGCGGGTACAAAATATATCGGAAGCCCTCAAAAGATACTATTCCGATATCGGTATACCTATAAAAATTTATTACAGTTTGGATTGGTTGGTGATAAGGATGCAGGAGAACAGTTTTTAAAAGGTGCTCAAAAAAAAGGATTCGATTTTTATTCATTTCATTTATTTGCCCGTAAGATTGGTATTATTCAGGCACTTGCTGTGGGAGATTTTTCAGTAAACATGGGGCAAGGGCTTATTCAATGGCAGGGCCTTGCTTTCAAAAAAAGCGTGGAGGTGATGGGAATAAAACGGCAATCAGCCATACTGCGTCCTTATAATTCAGCAGGGGAATTTTATTTTCACAGGGGGGCAGGAATTACCATAAAGAAAGGAAAAATTGAATCCACCGCATTTGTTTCTTTTCGTAAGCTGGGTGGAAACTTTGTTGCAGATACGGTGAACAATGAAGATTTTATCTCATCATTTCTAACGTCTGGCTATCATCGTACCTTAAGCGAAAATGAAGACAGGAACAACCTTACACAAACGGCTTTTGGTGGTAATATACTATACAGGAGTAGTCGCTGGCAGGTAGGATTGAATGGAATTTATTATAAATTTTCGTTGCCCATACAAAAAAGAAATGAGCCCTATAATCTTTTTGCCATCAGCGGAAAGCAATGGTATAACTTTAGCATTGATTATAGTTTTACCTATAAGAATTTACACTTTTTTGGAGAAGGCGCCGCAGATAAAAATTTCAATAAAGCATTTATTAATGGATTACTAATAAGTGTTGATACAAGAGTGGATATTTCCATTGTACAACGAACTATTCAAAAGGGCTATCAATCCATCAATGGCAATGCGTTTACAGAAAATACTTATCCCACCAATGAATCAGGCTTTTATACAGGCATAACTATTCGTCCTGCAATTGGCTGGAAGTTTGATTTATATGGCGATATATATAAATTTCCCTGGCTCAAATTCCTGGTAGACGCACCAAGTCATGGGAAAGATTTTTTAGCACAACTTACGTATACACCCAATAAGAAAATAGAAATATACTCCCGGTACAGAAATGAAACCAAACAATCTAATCAATCAGATAACCTGACTGTCACCAATTTTCTAGTTACCATCCCCAAACAGAGCTGGCGGACACAGGTACTGTTTAAATTGAATTCATCAGTAGCCTTGCGAAACAGGGTAGAACTTCTTTGGTTTGATAAAAAAGGAAAGAACAATGAAAACGGCTTTCTTACATTTTTCGACATTATTTACAAACCAATGCTTAACCCCATTTCCGGAGTAGTCCGGCTTCAATACTTTGAAACCGGGGGATATAATTCCCGGATTTATGCGTATGAGAATGATGTGTTGTATAGTTATTCCATTCCCTCTTTTTCGGATAAAGGATTCCGGTATTATGCCACTTTTAACTTCGATTTGACCAGAAAAGTTTCTATTTGGCTCCGTTGGGCACAAACAATTTATAAAAATAAGAACATGATTGGTTCTGGCCTTGATGAAATTCAGGGTAACAAAAGAAGTGAATTAAAACTACAGGGCCGATGGATATTTTAGTTCAATTTGTGTCAGAAACGGGCTTATTTTATTTTTTATAAGCTGGTTAAAGGATTTGTTAAAAAAAAAATTACCTTGCGGCAGCATTAATAAAGGCGTCTTTGTCTTTATTAAAAGATTTTACCGTTTAGAAATTGACGGTTCCCCTTGATAATCAAGGATTTTAACTCTAAAATTAACGTTAACATGAGAAAAATTGCATCACTGCTAACTATGCTTATGCTGTTCTCTGCATTAGCATTTGGCCAGAATCGGACGATTACCGGAACTGTGACCAATGAAAAAGGAGACAATGTACCCGGAGCAACAATCGTTATTAAAGGTACCCGGACAGGAGTATCTGCCGATAACAATGGTCAATTTCGGATCCTGGCCAAAACTGGTGATATTCTGTTAGTTTCCAGTTCAGGAATGGAATCATCCGAAGCAACGGTAGGAGCTGCCAGTACTATCAATCTTACGATTAAAACACTTGTACTTGCTGGAACAGAAGTAGTGGTAACAGCCCTTGGTATTAAGCGTCAGCCAAAAGAATTAGGATATGCCATTGCGAGAGTTGGAGCAACGGAATTAACCCAGGCCCGAACAGTCAATCTTCAAAATGGATTGACTGGTAAGGTTTCAGGGTTAAATATTCAAACCGTAAACAACGGTGTTTTTGCAGATACCCGTATTACTTTAAGAGGTATTCGTTCTCTTACGGGAAATAACCAACCCCTTTTAGTTTTAGATGGTGTTCCAATGGCGCTTGGATTTATTAATTCAATTAATCCAAATGATATTCAGGATGTAAACATTTTGAAAGGAAATACTGGTGCTGCAGTGTATGGCCAGGATGGTACAAATGGTGTTATCATTGTTTCAACTAAAAAGGGTAGTAAAGGAAGAACCAGGATTACGGTTGGTTCATCTTTTCAGGCGGAAAAAGTTTCCTTCCTGCCAGATCTTCAAAATGAGTTCGGTTCAGGCGAAACAGAAAATGTAGATGGTACAGCGAGCTATGATTATTTTACTAATAATAGCTTCGGTCCCCGTTTTGATGGTTCTCTCGTACCACTGGGCGATTTTCTGGAAGATGGAAGCAGGTTATTTGTTCCTTATAGTGCAACTAACCCTGCCCGTAAATTCTGGAATACAGGAACTACTTTCCAAAATGATATTTCTTTTTCTGGTGGCGATGAAAAAAGTACTTTTCTTTTCTCTGTTCAGGATGCCAGAATAAAGGGTATAGTTCCAAAAGATCAAAACAGAAGAACTTCTTTCCGTTTTAATGCAACCAAGAATTTTGATAAATTAAGTGTTGGATTTAATGTAAACTATATTCAAAGCAACTATAATGTTGTAAATCAGAACAGGGGTGGGTTTGACAATATTTATACCACGATTATGAAGACATCCCCTTTCATTCCTATTAAGCAGTTTGAAGATTGGAAGAATAATAAATTTGCAACTGCTGATGGTTGGTATAATCACTTTGGATACAATCCTTATATGCTGATTGATATTGACCGCAACACAGGCCGCACTGATGATATCATTGGCAATATTGACCTTTCTTATAAATTATCCAGAAGTATAACACTTGGTTACCGTCTTGGTACCACTGTTTCTGTTGGTAGCAACAAGAGTTTCCTGGGGGCTATAAATGTTTCGCCTTATACAGCTGTTACAAGAGGTACTGCACCCTGGGGTCAGTCAACAAAAGGTTCAGTTAGTGATGCTTTGTCTTTAGGTAGCAGAATTACATCGGAAGCTTTTATCACTTATCGTAAAGAGTTTAACAAGCTTACACTTGACCTCTTAGGTGGCCAGAGTTTAATCCAGCGTTACAGCAAATCAATCAGTGTAAGCGGTAATGACCTGGTTATTCCTGAATTATATAATATTTCTAACAGAACTGGCGAGCCAGGTGCTTCTGAAGGCATTTCAAGAATCCGCACGTTGGCCGTTTTTGGTAAAGCAACTTTTGGATGGAACAAATTTGCTTTCCTTGAATTAACGGGAAGAAATGAATCAGATTCCCGGTTGAATATAAATAAAAATGCATTCTTTTATCCGGGAGCCAGTTTATCATTACTTCTTTCTGAAGCTATTCCTGCTATCAAGAATAGCCGTACTTTTTCTTACCTGCAATTAAAAGCTTCGTATGCTAAATCAGGTAATGTAAATCTTAACCCTTATTCATTAGAATCTACTTTTAGTGGTTCTGCCGGTGGTTTCCCTTATGGTACATTACCAGGGTATACAACTGGTGGTACGGTGAACAATCCATTAATAAAACCAGAATTTGTTTCTACTTATGAAGTTGGATTAGAGATTGGCATGTTAAAGGATAGAATTACGTTAGGAGGCTCTGTGTACACGCAAGATAATACCGACCAGATCATTGGCGTACAGGTATCCCGTTCCACTGGTTATACCAATGCACTGGTAAATGCTGCAGCCTTTCAGAATAAGGGACTTGAAATAGATCTTAAATTAACACCATTAATTAGTTTTGGAAAAAATGCTTCCGTTAATCTGAAAATGAACTATACACATCAGACAAATAGAATAACGCAGATTTATGAAGGTCTTAATGAACTGGGTATAGGTAATTCGAACTTTGCAATAGTTGGTAAGCCAGCTTTCGTGTTGAAATTGATTGATTGGGCCAGGGATTCTGCTACCGGAAGTGTAATAGTTGGCAACACATCTGGTTTGCCTTCATTAAATACGGTAAGATCTGTAATGGGTGGAACCTTACCCAGAGATCTTTTTGGTGGAACACTTACTGTAAAGATTAAAAACTTTACATTTAATGTAGTAGCTGATTACAGAGGAGGCAATTTCGTTTATCATGATATTGGTGGCGATCTTGGATTTAATGGTGTTTCTGCTTTGACAACACAATATGACAGAAAACCATTTGTGTTTCCTAACTCTGTAATAAAAAATGCAGCAGGAAAATATGTACAAAATACCAATGTATTGACACCGGGTGGTCTCAACTGGTGGACAGCTTCTACTTTTTATAATAATGAAACAGCCTTCTATACAAAAGCTGATTTCTGGAAAATAAGAGAAGCCTCCCTGGTATATGAAGTGCCACAAAAAGTTTTCAGCAAAGCAAATTCAATAAAAGGCATTACAATAACTTTAACTGGAAGAAACCTGTTGACAGTTTTGCCTAAATCTAATGTGTATACAGATCCGGAGTTTGGTAATACTACTGGTAATGCACAGGGAGTAAACAATAGTTTTAATACACCTCCAACCAGAATTTTTGGAGCTGCAGTCAATGTTAATTTCTAAAACAAAAAAAACTTTAATATGCGTAAAATATTTTTATTCCTGATACCAATTATGCTAGTATTAGGTTCCTGTAAAAAAAGTTTTTTGGATATTAACCAACATCCAAATACTGCTACCGAGAGTAAAGTAACTGCTGATCTGATCATACCATATGCCCTAACTGAATCCGGACGTATGAATACCGTATTCTTTGGAGGATTGGGTCGCTGGTTAGGTTATTGGGCCATTGGTTCCAACTATGCTACCGGGGATGAAGCTAAATACAATATCACTACCGGTTATGGCAACGGTACCTGGAATGCACTCTACGATAACATTTTTGATTATCAGAAAGCACAGGATAAAGCTACCGCTACCGGCCAGGATTTTTATGTGGGCATTGCCAAAATAATGAAGGCATACAATTTCCAGAAACTGGTGGATGTTTTTAATAATGTTCCTTATACAAAAGCCCTGGATATTACCAATAATATTGCTCCTGCTTATGATAAAGGTGCTGATATCTATGCTGATCTGTTAACACAGATAACCAGCGGAATGAACCTGATCAAAAATGCTGATGCCGCAAAAAGTATCAATCTTACTTCTGCGGACATAATGTTTAAAGGAAATAAATTAAAATGGG
>JANMLJ010000469.1:0-5778 GCA_031372465.1 Chitinophagaceae bacterium
CAATGTGTAAAAAAGAAATCAGCGATAATAATTTTACCTTTCAGGCTATCCCAGGTAACTGGCATCCCTTCCTGGTTGGTTAATGAAAAATCAGCTAACTGATGCCACACAGTATCATCTACCCTTTTACCTTTTTTTGTAACAACTACTACCGAATCGGGCAGGTAATGACGTGGCATGGTAACGGCTGTTTCGCTTTTTCTTTTTACAATATAATAAGCGATTAATGGCAACACCAGTGCAAGTATTACTGCATATAAAGCTTTTTTGTTCACCTGTTTAAATTTAATGTATACTTCTCTATCTTATACCAATATGAAATATTAAACAGCCAAATACATTTCACGCAAAGAACGCAAAGAAAAGGCTGCGCAAAGAATACATAAGACTATTTATTATTTCACTTTGATATTAACTTTATTTACTTCATTGGTAGATCAATAAAATCATGGTATAGTATTGCTTTTACCACATAACAAGACAGGAAACAATAAGTTGACACAACGGGTCTTCTCCTTTATGTTTTTCTTTTGTGTTCTATGTGCCTATTGTGGTTCACTATTTGAAACTATTTATGAACTCGAATCGGTATTATTACTTTTCCAAAGAATGGGTAATGAAAAAATAAAAGCCATTAAACTGCTTTTGGTTTAATGGCTTTTATTATTAAATAATATATTTTTTACTCTTTTCCACTTTTCAATTCCGGCTTAGTTTCTGCTTTTTCTGGTTCGCCATGCTTTTGCGGCATAGTTGATTCTTTAAAATGCAGATCGAATTTATTACGAAGATTCTTATACGAATTTCCTTCATAAATAAAGGCAATAATAAACCAGACAAATAGTATGAGCGGCATAACTATAGTCATAATCATATTTCTGATTTCGTCACCAAGGTGCATAAATACAGAAACTATATAATACGCTTTTGCAATTGTCAAAATACAAACCATTCCTTTGAACATAAGCACCAGCGTTGCATTAGGGCTGGACCCTTTGTGGATGGTATAAATAGTTAGCCCTATTCCCAATTCAATAGCTGTAAGAACAGATAAAATAATAGTTGTTTTTCGTACCCTTCTTTTAAACTCCTCATCGGAATGATGGTGTTCAAATGTTACTTCGGGTGACATAGTTGAATGTTCCATAAATCGTTAAAAATTTTTTATTTATATATTTTCTATATCAGATAAAAACAAAGGAATACAAATACCCAAACCAAATCCACAAAGTGCCAGTACAAACCAGCTTTCTCAATCATCAGGTAATGGCCTTTATTCTGAAATACATTTTTTTGTGTCATGATCAGCATAATGATATTAATAACAACCCCGGAGAATACATGGAAACCATGGAAGCCGGTAATACCAAAGAAATAACCTCCAAATGCTACCGGTCCTTTTGTCCGGACATGCATTTCAGATAAATCGACCAACTTTATCAACTGTGGATCAGACAAGGTTGACAATTCTGCGATTGTATTAGTATGATGCTGGCTATGTACCAGACTTACCAGCGTTTCGTGTGATGAGTTATTCAGTGCTGCAGTCAATTCTGGTCCATGCACCAATTGGCCCCATGGATTACCTCTCATGTTTTGAACAGCCATTTCTAGTTTGCCATCCACCAGTACCGCATGTTCGCCGGTAAGAAGGTGATGCCACTCCCATGCCTGGCAACCAAGGAATGCTAAACCACCAATGATAGTCCAGATCATCCACTTCATAACACCTGCTTTATCGCCTTTATGACCGGCATGTACGGCCAATACCATAGTAACAGAGCTGATGATCAAAATAAAAGTCATTACGCTTACAAATGCCAGTGGAAGATTGGCATGACCAGCACCCGGAAAAGCATTGAATACAACGTTAGGATCAGGCCAGAAATTCTGGCTGAAGCGGATAGAACCATACGATATCAGGAATGCACCAAAAGTAAAAGCATCGCTCATCAAAAAATACCACATCATCACTTTGCCATACTCCAGGTTGAATGGGCTTTTACCACCGCTCCACCATTTGGTTTTATGTGCTGTTGCTGCTGTTGACATATATTAAAAATTCAAAAAATTAAAACAAATTATCTTCCGCCTATAATAATAAAAAATACCAATAAATAAATCCAGAGTAAATCTACAAAATGCCAGTAAACTGACATCACTTCCAGTGAAACGGAGCTATACAGTTTCGTTTTACCGATAAATGCTTTAATAAAAATTACGATCAATGCTATTACCCCTCCTATCACATGTATGGCATGTAATCCAAAGATTACATATAAAAACTGTCCGGCACCAGATCCTTTGAAGGTGATCTGTTGCGCCCACAAATCATTAAATCCCAGCCACTGCATTACTACAAATGCAACTCCCAGTAAAAGAGTGGTACCAACCAGCATCCTGTACTGGCTCATTTCCCGCTGCTTAAAAGATCGTAACGCCATTTGCAGGGTTATACTACTGATAATAATTACAGCGGTAGAAACCCAAAACACTTTTGGTATGGTAACCGGTACCCAGTTTGTCTGGTTACTTTTTACAATAAAAGCACTGGTCAAACCGGCAAACATCATTACAATACTTCCAATAGCCACCCACATCGTAAACTTGTGGGGGTGAATTTTATTGCCCCTATCCCCTGAAGGGGAATTTTGAGATTTCTCTATATTTAAATTATTTACCAATATTCAAAAATTTAAATTTCATTTAAGCTTTTCCAAACACCCCTTTAGGGGATGGGGGCTACGACTTACTTAACAATAACGCCAGCATTACCACTGGCAGATACATATAACTTCCAAACATCACTTTCCTTGCCGAGCTCACATCCATTTTTTTATATAGGCTTACACATCTTCCAATCATAAACAAATTTGCCAGTCCTATTATTATCAAACTAATTACTCCCTGCGTATTATTATAATTACATATCCCGGTATAATAAGGCGCAACAGTTATAGGTAGCAATAATACCGAATACATGATTGCCTGCATAGCCGTGAATTTTGTTGGTCCTTTATCTGCTGGTAATAATTTAAACCCAACAGATGAGTAATCTTTGTGTGACACCCAGGCAATGGCCCAGAAATGGGGAAACTGCCAAAAGAATTGAAACGCAAACAATACCCAACCTCCGATTGCCAGGTTATTATCTCCTGCCGTCCAGCCAATCAAACATGGCAATGCTCCCGGTACTGCACCAACTAACACAGCTATTGAATTTACTTTTTTCAATGGCGTGTAAATAAATGCATACAGGAATAAACTAAATGCTGCCAATCCTGCTGTCAGCCAGTTGAAATAATTTCCTAAAATAAAGACACCTAATGCACCTGTGATAATAGCAAAAGCCCATCCTTCGTTAACAGTCATACGACCTGCTGCTACCGGACGTGTTGAAGTCCGTTTCATTCTCGCATCAGTATCTTTTTCAACTACCTGGTTGATGGCATTGGCACTACCTGTTACCAACATCCCACCTGCAAAGAGCAATAGTATCATTTTCCATTTGTTCACATAACTATCTGAACCCTGTGTCAGCAAAAAACTTATTACACTGCTGAACACCACCATGATACTCAACGAAAGCTTAACTAATTGTAAATAATCTTTTAGTTTCTTCATTTCCGTTCGGCCTCCTCCCGATCCCGACGAACAGTCGGGACCACAACACAGCCCTCGCTTATTATAAATTCATTTTTGTATTTCAAATATTTTATATGCATGGCTCATTTACCTACATTCAATCTCTTATTACAATCAGACGCTAAAGTCCCCTGCGTCGTATTTATCCACCAAAACTTTAGCGAAGGTGGACACTTCATTGTTCTTTTCGCTTCTCATCACTGTTGAACCCCTTTGGGGTTCTCTTTACGTTTATTATTCTTTCTCCGGGTTTCACCCGGAGCTACCAACATTTAACCCCTATCGGGGTTTATCAAACAACCACCTTCTTTAAAGAATTTTTATATTTTAATGTCTCTGACTCGTAACTCAAAACTCATAACCCGAAACTACTAATGCTTACTTTCATTCTCCCCAACCGGCTCCGTCTGCGGAATAAAATCTCTTCCGTCTTTACTATAATCATACGCCCAACGATGCACTTCGGGTATTTCATCAGGCCAGTTACCATGTCCAGGACGAATTGGCGTGGTCCACTCCAGGGTGGTAGAACCCCATGGATTTTGTGAAGTCACTTTTCTTCCTTTAAAAATAGAATAGATGAAATTGAAAACGAACATCAGCTGTACTGCAAATACTATAATAGAAACGATGGTGATCATTTTATCCAGTTCTGGAAAACCATTAAACGAAACCCAGCCTCTTTTATCTAAATAACGGCGTGGAATACCTGCAAGTCCCTGGTAATGCATTGGCCAGAAGATAAGATAAGAACCAATCATCGTTACCCAGAAGTGAATATACCCTAAAGTGTTATTCAGATACCTTCCAAACATTTTAGGGAACCAGTGATATATACCTGCAAACATGCCGAACATACCTGCCACACCCATTACAATATGAAAGTGTGCAACAATAAACATTGTATCATGCAGGTGAATATCGATGGTTGAATTTCCAAGGAATATTCCGGTTAAACCACCCGAAATAAATAAGCTTACAAAACCTATTGCAAATAATGTAGATGGTAAGAATTTAATATTGCCCCGCCATAAAGTGGTTATCCAGTTAAATACTTTAATGGCTGATGGTACAGCAATCAGTAATGTCAGTAACACAAATATTGAACCAAGGAAAGGATTCAATCCCGTGACAAACATATGGTGAGCCCAAACCAAAAATGCCAGCACCGTAATTGCAAATAAAGAAGCTACCATAGCCATATAACCAAAGATTGGTTTGCGGCTATTGACCGATAGGACTTCAGACACCATTCCCATCGCAGGTAAAATAATGATATAAACTTCCGGATGACCTAAGAACCAAAACAAATGCTGGAAGAGAATAGCGCTTCCTCCTTCATTAGGCAATATCTGGCCGTTAACGACGATATCACTTAAATAAAAGCTTGTTCCCAGGTTACGATCAAATAATAATAATATCAGACCAGACAAAAGAACAGGGAATGACAATACACCTAAAATAGCAGTAAAGAACAGGGCCCAGATAGTAAGTGGAAGCCTTGTCATAGTCATACCCCTGGTACGCTGATTAAGAATAGTAGTGATATAATTAAGACCACCTAAAAGAGATGACACTACAAATAGCGCCATACTGACGATCCATAAATCCATTCCCATTTTAGATCCGGATGATGCCTGACCCAAAGCGCTTAATGGAGGATATACAGTCCATCCTCCCGATGCAGGGCCTGTGGAAATAAACAAAGAAGATAACATTACAATACTGGCCAGGAAGAAAAACCAATAAGAAAGCATATTCAATAGTGGTGCTGCCATATCTCTTGCACCTACCTGAAGTGGAATTAGAAAATTAGCAAAAGTTCCGCTCAATCCTGCTGTCAATACAAAAAATACCAGTACCGTTCCATGCATGGTGATCAGGGCATAATAAAATTCAGGTTGTATCTGACCACCTTTTGCCCAGCTACCAAAAAAAGTTTCCAGAATCGGGAAGCTTTGTTCCGGATAACCCAGTTGCAAGCGGAATAGTACCGAAAACAATCCTCCGATAATGGCCCAGATAATACCAGTGATTAAAAACTGTTTGGCGATAGTTTTATGATCCAGGCTGAAGATATACTTCGAAACAAAGGATTGGTGGTGATGACCATGATCATCGTGTGCCGCATGT
>JANMLJ010000515.1:0-5061 GCA_031372465.1 Chitinophagaceae bacterium
TTCCAGAACATACCAAGGATAAACATGGCGAAAACACCCGGGCTGATAAAACCGGTATATTTCTGAATAAACGTAAATCCTCCTTCTCCGCCAATACCAAGCAAATCATCCCAGGTAAACAGTAAAGAAATTAATATAGCCGTAACCGCTACCATACGACCCGTCCAAACCTGTTTTTTCTCTGTCAGTTCTTTCTGAAAATATTTTTTATGAATATCCAATGTGTAAATGGTGGATATACTGTTTAGTTTGCCCGCCAGCGAGGCAACAATAGCTGCCGTAAGGGCTGCAATAGATAATCCTTTTAAACCTGGTGGTAAAAACCCAAGGATAGAAGAATAAGCACTATCCATTGAACTCACTTCAAGATGTCCTTTTTTATTCAACACAAATGCGGCAATACCTGGTAACATAACTATGACGGGCATCAGCAATTTCAGAAAACCGGCAAACAAAATTCCTTTGCGGGCTGTTTGCAGATCAGCACCTAATGCTCTTTGTGTGATGTATTGATTGCACCCCCAGTAATTCAGGTTCACGATCCACTGCCCGGCAAAATACATGGCAAGGCCCGGTAGCAATAAATATTTATTGATATACTCCTGCGATGAATTAGCATCTGGTTTACTCAGTATCATATGAAAATGATCCGGTGCTTCTCTCATCAAGGTATTAAAACCAGCCAGGGCATTACTACCCAAACCAAATTTTTCACTTACAATGGTTAATGCGAAATAAATAGTTGCCAAGCCTCCAATGATCAGCACCGCCACCTGTATTACATCGGTGTACCCGATCACCTTCATACCACCCAGGGTGATGATCAACGCAAACACGGCTAACCCGATCATAATAACATGTAAATATTCAGGCCCTACCAATCCGCTTATTGCGACAGCACCAAGAAACAGAATAGAAGTAAGGTTTACAAAAATGTACAGGAACAACCAGAAGATAGCCATGATCAGGGATACAGATTCATTGTACCTTGTCTTCAGAAATTGCGGCATGGTATAGATCTTATTCTTCAGGTAGATGGGTATGAACCATACAGCAATAATGATCAGTGCTACCGCTGCTATCCATTCGTAGGCAGCTACGGCAACTCCTACAAAAAAACCATTACCACTCATGCCAATAAACTGTTCGGCAGAAATATTAGAAGCAATCAGCGAAGCTCCGATTGCCCACCAGGTAAGTGAACCTTCTGCTAAAAAGAAAGCTTTGGAGTCATGTTCTTTGGTTTTTCTTTTCCAGTAAATCCAATAGCCATAACTGGCAATCAGAATAAAGTAGAGGACAAATACTACAATGTCTTTGGTGGCAAGATTATTCATATAGCTGTTGTTGGTTTAAGTTATCAGGATTTATTAAAGTGAAAATACATTTCATTCCATCGTAATTCATTTTTAAAGGTAGAAACTTTAGTTTCTTTTCCAATTACTACACATTCGATGCCTGCCATTTCTGCAAAATCTTCGAGACATTCGGTGCTTAGGTTTTGCGAGTAACAGGTATGATGTGCACCTCCTGCTAATATCCATGCTGCACAACCTGTTTGCATATTGGGTAAAGGTTTCCAAAGTACCCTGGCAACGGGTAATTTAGGTAAATCATTTGTTGGTTTCACTGCTTCCACTTCATTTACCAATAAACGAAACCTGTTTCCCATATCTATAATAGATGCATTTAATGCTGCTCCGCCATTTACATTAAATACCAATCGAACCGGGTCGGCCTTGCCACCAATTCCCAGCGGATGAATTTCGCAGGATGGTTTTGCATGGGCAATAGATGGGCAAATCTCCAGCATGTGAGACCCGAGCACCATATTATTACCTGGTTCAAAATGATAGGTATAGTCTTCCATAAATGAATTACCACCCGGTAATCCACTACCCATTACTTTCATGGCTCTTACCAATGCGGCTGTTTTCCAATCACCCTCTGCGCCAAAACCATAGCCATCAGCCATCAGGCGTTGGGTGGCAATACCCGGCAATTGCGACATTCCATGTAAATCTTCAAACGTATTAGTATAACCGCTAAAATTTCCTGTTTTTAAAAACTTACGTAATCCCAATTCAATTTTTGCAGCTTCCCGCAATGAAGCATGTTGCTTGCCATTTTTCTTTAAGGATACTGCGAGTTTATATTCTTTATTATACAAATCACATCGATCATCTATTTCTTTTTCTTTTACCTTGTTTATAACTGCCACCAGGTCACCCACACCATGTGTATTTACACTGTATCCAAATTTTAATTGGGCTTCTACCTTGTCACCATCCGTTACAGCTACCTGCCGCATATTGTCTCCAAACCGTACAAATTTTGCCTGCTGCATATCATGCCACCCGGCTGCAGCACGGCACCAGTCATTTATTTGAAGATGCACCTGTGTATCCTGCCAATGGCCAACCACTATTTTTCTATCCATGCGCATACGGCTCATGATAAAACCAAATTCCCTGTCACCATGTGCAGATTGATTGAGATTCATAAAATCCATATCAATACTGCTCCAGGGAATATCCCGGTTAAACTGTGTATGCAAATGGCAGAGTGGTTTTTGCAGAATCTTCAAACCATTGATCCACATTTTGGCAGGGGAGAAGGTATGCATCCAGGTGATGATGCCAATACAATTTTTTGTAGTATTGGCTTCTATACAAAGACTGTAAATTTCATCGGGAGTTTTTACAACCGGCTTATATTTTACTTTAACGGGAATAGAATTTGCATTATTTAAAGCCGCTGCAATTTTCTGTGAATGTTCGGCTACTTTCTCCAGGGTTGCAGGGCCATATAAATGCTGGCTGCCGGTAACAAACCAGATTTCGTATTCTTTCAAATTAATGTTGGGCATAAACGATTATTTAGTAGAAAATTTATACACGGTTGTTTGCCGGTGCGTTTCTCCCGGTTTCAAAATAGTTGTAGGAAAAGCCGGTTCATTGGGGCTATCCGGGTAATGCTGTGTTTCTAGGCAAAGTGCAGCATGTTGCACATATTTTTGTTTGTTTTTTGTATTGGTCAATGTACCATCTAAAAAATTGCCGGAATAAAATTGCAAACCAGGTTCTGTAGTTAATACCTGCATATACCTGCCACTGGCAGGATGGTATAAACTGGCTACTTCTTCAAGGCCAGTTCCATTTCTATCTAAAACCCAGTTATGATCATAACCCCCTTTTACCTGTTCAATATCTTTGCCTATTTTTTTAGGCGTCATAAAATCCATCGGTGAATTTTTTACTGTTGTAATAGCGCCGGTAGGTATAAGTTGATCATTAACCGGTGTATAATTATTGGCAACAATACCTAATACATGATCAAGAATGGTAGAGTCTTTACCGGCAGATAAATTGAAATAGCAGTGACTGGTAAGATTTACCGGTGTTGCTTTATCGGTTGTTGCTGTATAATCAATCTTCAATGAATTATCAGTACCGAGTGTGTAGATCACCGTGATAGTTAAATTGCCAGGATATCCTTCTTCTCCATCTTTACTGAGATAAGTTAATTTAAGGCTGCTGTCACCACTTTGTTTCTCTATATTCCAGTACACTTTATCATAACCCTTATTACCTCCATGTAAGCTATTGCCATGATCATTGCCAGCAAGCGTATATTCTTTTCCATCCAGGGTAAATTTTCCATGGGCAATACGGTTTCCATAGCGGCCTACTAAAGAACTGAAATAGGGATTCCCTTTTTGTAAATATCCATCCAGCGAACTATAGCCGAGCACTACATCACCTGGCACATTATTTTTATCAGGGGTGAGGATACGGGTAACTGTTCCGCCATAATTAATGATGCAGACTTGCATACCCGTGGAATTGGTAACAGTATATTCCGTTACTGGTTTGTCTTCATAGTTCCCAAAAGATCTTTCCGTGATGCCTGCACTTACTTTGTTGATATCCTCATTATTTTTTTTGTTGCTTTTACAGGCTGCATTTAGCAAAGCAATTCCTGCCATTAAAATTAAGATTGATTTATTCATGTGTTTATTATTTATTGTCCGTAATAAGAATCTTTTCCATGTTTGCGGTCATAATGTTTGGTTATTAGTGCCTCTTTCAATTTAGGAGCTGTAGGGTTAATCTGTTCTGTCAGCCAGGCCATTTGTGCCACCTGTTCTAAAACTGCTGAATTATACACCGCCTTGGTGGCATCTTTGCCCCAGGTAAAAGGAGCATGGTTCCCAACCAATATCATTTCCACTTCTTCATAGGATAGATTTTTATCGGTAAAACAATTCATTATCTGAAAACCTGTTTCATATTCATAATTCCCTTTTATCATTTCTTCACTCATGGGTGGCGCACAGGGAATATCTACCGTAGTATGATCAGCATGTGTGGTGCCATAAATTGGAATGTCCCGTTGCGATTGTGCCCAGGCGGTTGCATAGGTGGAGTGGGTGTGTACAATAGCACCGATTTTTTCCCAATGCTTATATAATACAGCATGTGTTTTTGTATCGGATGATGGACGCAATGCACCTTCAAGGATATTGCTGTCAAAATCTACTATCACTATTTTCTCCGGCGATAATTCTTCATATGCAACACCGCTTGGTTTTATGGCAAAAACTTTTTTTTCTCTGTCAACCACACTTACATTTCCAAAAGTGAAAAGTACCAGCCCCAGTTTTGGTAATTGCATATTAGCCTGATAACAGGCCTCTTTTATTTGTTGATAGTTACTCATGTTAATTTGTTTTGCATGATAATGAAAGTAAGTTTTTCTATCGTTATAACTATACCTACAGCCTTTTTTAACCACATATAGAAACATAGGGTTTAACATAGTATTTTATGTGTTTATTACTATTGTGGGCTATGTTTCTATATGGTTCCATTTCAAGGTTGCTTTAATATGATAGTCACTAAAAACTTACACCTGTTTCTCCACAAATACCCCCAGCTTCTTATATTTTTTATATCTCTTTTTAAAAAATGCCACCTTCTTTTTGTTTGGATTGTACGCAGTATCAAATCCGCTTCCCATCGCTTTCATTGCATCTTCAACTTTGGGGTAAATACCAGC
>JANMLJ010000527.1:0-2150 GCA_031372465.1 Chitinophagaceae bacterium
TTAGGGGGCATTTTAAACTTTGTTGGTAGAATAATAGTGCCTGGCAAAAAGAAAACGAATGATAACAGCCTTACTTCCTGAGAAAATTTATTCGCGGCTATTCTCCAACAACACTACTTTACCATCCATCGTGGCAGCAATTATTTGATGTTTATTCAGCACCCTTACTGAATTAACCATAGAATTATCGATCTTATAAACCCAATCTATTTTACGAATAGTCGGGTTAATAGCATATACAACTCCGCTCTTTGTCCCAAAAAAAAACTGTCCCTTCCTTTTCTATCAGCATGGATGGAACATGTTCATAGCCAAATCCACAATTTATTTGCCAGGCAACTGATTGCTTTTCGCGGCTGGTGGCATAAGCCACTATTGTATCCTGCATTGTTTTTCCATAAATCCATTTACCATCGGCGGAGATACCTAAAGATTCCCGGATGGTAGCATCATTATTTCTCCATAATGTTTTTCCATCTGCACTATTAATAGCAGATATATATCTGTCCGGAGCTACCACATAAACCACGCCATCATATGCAACGGGTATGCAGGCTGCCGGTGAATAATTACGGATAGAAGAACCATTGCTCCATTTCCAGACAAGTTCCCCTGTTTGTTCGTTCAATGCATATAAGTTTCTATCCCAGGCACCAAAAATTATTTTGCCTTCATACAATAAAGGAGTGCTGACAACAGGACCTTCCAGCCCGGAGAAATTCCATATTATTTTGCCTGTTTGCAAATCTAATTTTCTGAAATTATGATCGCTTCCTCCGATAAATAATGCATTCCCTTTTATCAATGGTGCGCCTAATACAGCAGCAGATGTTTTGGTTTTCCATTTCAATGTTCCTTTATTGATAGTAAGACAATATATGTTGCCGTTACCTGAACCAAATACCAGCAATCCTTCTGCAATGGCCGGTGAAGAAAAGATGGCGCCCCCGGTTTTGTATACCCATTTTTGTTTGCCATCTTTCAGTGAAATGCAGATCATGTTTCCGTTCTGATCACCCACCATTACCTTATCATCTATTACCACGGGAGTAGAAATAATATTTGCCGCAGCCGTAAATCTCCATTTTTCTTTAACCTGACTATATTTATTATTTATACTGTAATCCGGACGTGGAAATTTTTTGTCCATTAGATCCAGTCTTTTTTCTCCGCCTGTAAAGTTTTGGCTGATCTTTACGGTTGTCCATGGTTTTAAAGTTTCTTCGCGATAGTTATCGTAACCAGGTCTTCGCTCCGAAAAAATAAGTGAATTACTATTTACATCCACGAGATTATAACCACCTATAGAAGCTTTTGCGCGAAGGTTTGAACGTCCCATTACACCTGGTATACCTTCAAAGTTCATGGCTTTGTTGGCATGACCATGTCCGCAAAGAATCGCCAGTGTATTGATTGGACGAAACCGGTCAGTTATTTCATACCAGTTATCCAAACCATTATCAATAGGATAATGATTGAGAAAAATGACCGGTTTACCCGGCGTAATTTTTTTCAGTTCTGTATCCAGCCAGTTCACCGCATCGCGGGGAATATGCCCATCACTCATTCTAAGATAAGGGCCGGATGCGCAGCCAAGAAATCGAATACCTCCATATTCAAAACTAAATTTATCGTATCCAAACACAGTAGTAAACATAACACCACCGCTTTCACTCCAACCGGTATCGTGATTACCGGGTATTATGTACCACTTTACATGAAGACTGTCGAGTATCTGCTTTGCCAGTTTTAATTCCTGATTTGTACCCAACTCGGTAATGTCCCCGGTAAGAACAACAAAAGCAATATCTTTCATGGCATTGATATCATTGACTGTTCTCCGTAGGTCTTCTTCTGCAGCACCAGTAGGGGAACCGATATGTGTATCAGAAATAAACGCAAAGCGAAAATTAACTATTTGTCCTTTCCCAGTAATAAAAATAAATAGCAGCAAGAAAAAAAGTATGCCCTTTTTCATGTGTTTATTTTAGATTTAATTAGCCATCCCGATAATTTTTATGGTTCATTTCATAACAGCAAGTTACATATTAAGGTGTAACAGAAGAGCAGTAAAAGTATTTCCTTTTCTATCTCAATAAAAATAAACTATACATTGTAGCACTGAATAATACCAGCTAAACGAAATGCTG
>JANMLJ010000569.1:0-1735 GCA_031372465.1 Chitinophagaceae bacterium
GTTGGAAAAAGTCTATGAAGTTTGTTTCTGCCATGTTTTGGCTAAAGATGGCTGTGACATAAAACGACAATTGGATATCCCCATCGTGTTTGATGAAATAGTATTCAGTGAGGGTTTGCGATTAGATGTTTTGGCAAATGATTTAGTGATTTGCGAACTTAAAGCATTGGATACGGTCAATCCTGTTTGGCAAGCACAAATACTGAGTCATCTTAAATTAACTGGTAAGCGACTTGGTTATCTGATTAATTTTAATGTGCCAATAATAAAAGATGGTATAAAACGATTCATTTTATGATGGTGAACTAATTAGTGAAACTTGGTGTATTTGTGCCTTTGTGGCAGTATTAGTCATGACTTTGAAGAGTAACAACTTTTTATTTACAGCATAGATCAGTAATGTCCGTAGCACCTCTCCAAAGATGTCCTTCGGGCAAAATATTAATTAGCCCAACTTGGTTTAGACAGGTTGACGAAAATATGTCAACTGCAAAATCCGGGTAAATACCTATATTTTCTTTTTGGTGTTTGCAAACATCCGTTTTAATTTGTTTTAATAATCGGATATTTCCTAAGAAAATAAACTTCTTTATACCTGATAAAAAGGTACAACTACATGTTATCTTTTACACCTGATTTTGCGGAATTCACGGTAAAATCCCTTTACCACTCGTAGATCTACGATTACCCTAAGAGCACTAATACTTAATTTACCTGTTTACAACAGTTTTATTCATTTCTGAAGCATAATCCCGCTTTAATTTTATCAAAGCTTAACTAAGAGTAAATCATTAGTTTTGCTGTTATCCAGATTCCTTGTAAAAATTAATTTTAATCCAATGATGTCGTTCCAAAAAACTTCCTGCAAGTTTCTTGTGCAGTTCACTACAGTTATTATGCTGATAATAGTAACCGGTAATAAGGTTACTGCACAATCAATGGGTATAAGTAGCAGCGCCATTACTCCAGATGCTTCTTCAATTCTTGAAATGAGGACAAGCACAAAGGGTTTATTGATGCCAAGATTGACTACTACGGAAAGAGATGCCATCACTTCGCCTGCTACCGGCCTGATAATATATAATACCACTACCAGTAAGTTTAATTTTTATAACGGCAGTTCCTGGATCGCTATGTTTTCAGGTAGTTCAGTAGTTAATAGTGTTACGGGAACCAGTAATCGCATTACAATTGGTGGTACAGCGGCTGACCCAACCGTTGATATTTCTTCCAGTTATGTGGGGCAAAGTTCTATTACTACATTAGGCACTATCGGCACCGGTGTTTGGAATGGCACTATTATTACCAGCGCTTTTGGTGGTACCGGAAATGGCTTTTCCAAATTCTCCGGAGCTACTACCAGTGAAAAAACATATTCATTGCCTGATGCTTCTACCACCATCCTTACAAAAAATTACACGGGTGCATTAGCTACGGGTATTGTAAAGAATACAACAAGTACGGGAGATTTTACTATTGCTGTACCAGCGGATTTTCCAACATTGAATCAAAATACAACCGGTTCGGCTGCTACACTAACCACTGCAAGAAATATTTACGGTAATAGTTTTAATGGATCTGCTGACCTTTCTCAGGTAATTGCTTCTACTTACGGAGGTACCGGAAATGGGTTTGCAAAATTTACCGGTCCTGCCACAGCTGAAAAAACATTTACACTGCCTAATGCCAGTGCAACTATTCTAACGGATAATGCCACGGTAACTGCAGCTCAGGG
>JANMLJ010000715.1:0-2551 GCA_031372465.1 Chitinophagaceae bacterium
ACAATTTATATAAGCCTAGCCACGTCTTTCGAACACCAGCGAATTATTACTCATTTATGAAGGTTTACAGATGAGTATAGATCAGCAAATAAAATTGGTATTGCGGTAGTTTGCCCGGTTGATGTTTTCCTGGATGAAAAAAATATAGTACAGCCTGCTATTGTTTATTTATCCAACAACAGTCTGGAAAAATAAAAGGAACTCCTGCCCTTATTGTAGAGGTTTTATCTCCCGGAAACGAAAAACGTGATTTAGAGAAGAAGAAAGGCCTCTATGAAATCTTTGGAATAAAAGAATATTTCATCGTAGACCCAAAGTTAAAAGCTGTAATCAGTTACTACTTGGTAAAAAGTAAATTCAGTAAACAATCTTCAGTAAAAGGTAAAATAAATAGCCGGTTGCTTAATATTATTTTTGAATTTTAAACCCTCACCTCTTCCTCTTTATCCACTTCTCAAACCTTGCTAAAAAATCTTCCTTGCGTCTTGTGGCCACAGGAATCTCTTTTCCATTTTCCAAAACTATTTCACCCCCGCTGCCTTTCCGGTATTCTTTTATGTAGTGCAGGTTGATGATGTACTTATCGTGTATGCGGGTAAAATTATTCTCCGGTAATAGTTTTTCGTATTCACCTAACTGACGGCTTACTATTATTTTTTTATCCCCACATAAATAAAAATAAGTGTAGTTGCCACTGCTTTCGCAATAAAGTATATCGGCAACTTTTACAAACACCAGCCCGTTAGTAGTTGATAAAGGAATTTTATCCGGGGTGCTTTGTTTGTTGTTCTGTTCCAGTAAAGAGAAAAGGTTTTTGTTGATGGTACTTTGTTCTATCCGGTGGGCGGCAGCATTTACGGACGCAACTAATTTTTCTGTATTCACCGGCTTGGTAACATAGCCGGCGGCATGGTGTTCAAATGCTTCTATGGCATACTTGCCATAAGCTGATACGAATATCACTTCAAAGTTTACCGGTTCCAGTTTTTTTAATGTTTCAAAGCCATTCATATAGGGCATTTCCACATCAAGGAATAACAATTGCGGATGTAGTTCGTTGATAAGAGCAATGCCCTTTTTGGCGTTGGTTTCCGCCGCCAGAATGTGTACCTGCGGACAATGCTGTGTGAGCATATTGGTAAGCAATTGTACATTCATTGCTTCATCATCCAATATGATACAGTTAATAGTGGACATATTTATAGTTTCAGTTCCGCAGGTATAATTAAAATGATGCGGGTACCTGTCGCTATTCCCATTTCATCTTTTTTATCAATTACTTCGTGCCGAATATTGTAAAGTTCCGCCCTTCTTTTCGATAATTGCATTCCCCTACTCTGGTATTCAATATGATTTTCGCTTTTCAATTGTTGTGCTTTTTCCCGGCCAATGCCATTATCATCAATTGAACAAATAAAAAGATCCTGTTCTTTTTTTGCACTAATAGTTATTAGTCCTTTTTTATTTTCCAAATAACGAACTCCATGCCGGATGGCATTCTCTACATAGGGCTGTAACAACATGGCCGGTACAAATGCTTTTGTCTTGTCAAGCCCTATTGCTGTTTGTATGCTGTAGTCAAATTTATCACCAAACCGTAGCTTCTCCAATTGAAGATAGGTATCCAGGTATTTTATTTCTTCTTTGAGTGAAATAATGGAAGCGTCAGCATTATCCATGGTACTTCGCAACAGCTCAGAAAACTTATCTAAGTATTTATCCGCCTGTCCATAGTTCTTTTCGTATATAAAGCCTTTGATAGAGTTCAAACAGTTGAACACAAAATGTGGATTAATCTGTGCTTTCAATGCCTGCATTTCCAATTCGGCCAGTTTTTTCTCTGTCGTAATTTTTTCAATTACTTTTTTCTGACGTTGTTTATTTCTTGTCTGCAATAAAAAAATAGATCCAATAAAACCAACGATAACCAGTCCGGTCCAAAACCAATTACTTTTCCAGAAAGGTGTTTTTATTCTGAAACTAATAGTGGCAACCTGTGAGGATGGGGTTCCATCTCTTTTCAGGCTTCTTATCCGGATTGTATAATTATCCGGTGGCTGGTTCTGCAATGAGAGAATATTGTTTTCTATCCGCAGCCAATCCTGGTTGTTGGTGCTGTATTCAAAATAGGGATTGAACCCGGTAAGATCAACTGCCGAAAATTCAATCCGGATATTATTTTTTGAATAGGGTAATGAGTAAGAAGATAAAATGGAGGTATCTAAATTGTTTATTGAAACACGGGTAATAAAAGTTGCAATGTCTGCCAATGGCAGTTGCAAATTAGCCGGCAGGTAGCTGATACCGCCAGTTGTTGCAACATATACGGTGTCATTTTTAATCTTAATGTCATTAACCTGCTCTCCGATCAGCCCATCCGCAGTGCTAAAGTACATATTATTATATACCAGTTTATTGTTGCTGAATTGATAGTCCAGTCGGTTCAACCCCTTGTCGGTACCAATCCATATTTCCCCCGGCTTGTTGCTATACATTGTTTTGCATACAGTACCCGGTATGATGTTTCCCAACGGAATAGCCGCAACTGGTT
>JANMLJ010000671.1:0-2497 GCA_031372465.1 Chitinophagaceae bacterium
CTTATCATTATCCAGTATGGCAGAAAAACCCTGTTGGGCTATTGCCTGGTCTTCTTTCCAGGTAAACAAATAGGAAAAAAAAGATATAAAAAGAAAAATAGCAATTAGCAAGGAGATTGTGCCTACAATTTTCCAGGTCCGTTCGTCACGGGCAAGCGCTTTCCAGTCAATTTTTTCTTCCTTTTCAGCCTTAAAGCCTTTTACACCGCTGTCTTTCGGGGCGGATTTGGCAGGTTTTTTCTCAGGACTGTTTTTTGTTTTCTTTTTCAGCTTGGTAGCCATGGCTGCAAAGATAATTAGTTTGCCGTCAAAATTTTACGGGAAAGTGAGAAGGGTTTATTTCAAATTAACACCAAAAATTTACCGCAGAGAACTGGAGACCGCTGAGTTTACGCTGAGAGACTCTGCGATACCTCCTTATCTCATATTCTCTGCGGTAAAAATATAGCCCGGGGCCTTTTACAGAAATTTCCACAAACCAAGACTCTTGCATTAAATTTGGAAACCCGGCATCAAAACTCCGGAAAATAAAGTTGAAATTTTTACATCAACTATTCATTCTTACACTAATTAGTCTTTGCTTTTCAAACGTAAAAGCACAGGATAGTTTATGGAATAGGTATACAGATATTAACAAAATAAAGTTTGCCGGTGCAATTGAGAAAACGGTTAGCAGTTGTTATTTAAAAAAAGAGCAGGATCCGGAAATAAATTATGCCACGCAGCTTTTCCAACCTGGCATACAACACCTGGGATCAGTGCCCAATGATTTTATTACCAGGAAGCTATTGTTGAAGTTTAACCTTTGCAATTCGGCCGATTCTGCCGTTTCCATATATTTTTTCCCGGGATTTTATTATCAAAATATTCAACTCTTCCGGTTGTATGGGAACATCATAAAAAAATTACCCGCTATTTTACCGGATGATCCGGATAGCATTGGATTCAGAAATATTTCACTGGCAGCAAAAGATTCAATTACCATCCTGGCAGAACTAACTTTTGTAAAAACATATATTAACAAGATCAGGCCAAGGCTGGTCAATCCGGCATATGTTCATGCATATATTACAGAACTCCGAAGCAGTCATGATGCCGACAACCGTGTCACCTATATTTTTTGTGGCCTTTTGTTAATGATGATTTTTTTCTCCCTCACCAATTTCTTCCAGGGAGCCAACCGCGAATTTCTCTATTACTCGGGTTTTGCTTTTTTTCTGGGAGCCATGTTACTGACCAAAGCAATGTATGATCTCCATATCAGTAAAATCAGTTTTTTTCTGGAAGGTTACCTTGACTTTATACTGCAGGGAATTGGGTATATTTTTTACCTGACTTTTATGCAACGGTTCCTGAATACTAAATCCAATCATCCTTTTTTATATAAATTATATATTTCCGGGGTATCCTTATTGATCATCTCCCTGCTAGGTTATACGTATTTTCATTATTACAGTGATGACTATGCGAAAGAAAACATGGTAGAAAATGCTACGAAATTATTACTGCTGGCGATGGTGATCATTTTTCTCTTTTACAGTGTAAGAAACCGGAAAGATAAATTGATGTACTATTTATTTTGGGGAAATTGCTGCCTGTTTATATTCTCCCTGCTATCACAAGTAGCCGTACTGCGGGCAAATCTCTTTGCAGGATTTCCGGGCATTCTGTCAACATCGCTATTTTATTATGAAGTGGGGTTATTCCTGGAACTTGTATATTTTCTGGCCGGATTAAATTATAAAAACCGCCGCCAGCTTATAGAACAAACAAAAGAAAGAGAAACCCTGAAAGCCCAAAATCAACTAAAAGAATACGAAAAGGAAATTGCGGTATATAAAGCCCAGCAGGAAGAAAGGGAGCGCATTTCTGCAGACATGCACGATGAGTTGGGCTCGGGCATGACAGCTATCCGTCTGATGAGTGAAATTGCGCGCAACAAAATGAAAGAAAACACACCTGTTGAGATTGAAAAAATTTCTTCTTCTGCAGATGATGTGCTGAATAAAATGAATGCCATCATCTGGAGTATGAATAGTGGTAATGATACGCTGGATAATCTCATTTCCTATATCCGTTCATGGAGCCAGGAATATTTTGAAAATACATCTGTCACCTGCAACATATTTACGCCAATATTTATTCCTGAAAAAGAAATTACGGGCAATAAAAGAAGAAATATTTTTCTATGTGTTAAAGAATCGTTGAATAATGTACTGAAACATTCCGCTGCAACAATAGTGACTATAAAAATAACCACCGATCAAACACTTACCATCGAGATCGCAGATAATGGAACCGGTATTGATATGCAAAATCTTCGCCGGTTTGGCAATGGTTTAAAAAATATTGCCCAAAGAATGGAAACAATTGATGGCCGTTTCAATATTGAAAACAGGAACGGGACTGTTACCACACTTGAACTTCCTTTGTGATTATCTTTTCTTTACTGCTGCTCTCAACAGGCAAATCCACCCTGCAACAAAAAAACTTCCGC
>JANMLJ010000008.1:0-22585 GCA_031372465.1 Chitinophagaceae bacterium
GTTATCAAACCGGTAATTAAATGCATTACAAGGAGGCAATTTCACCGGGTTAAGATTAAGAATAGCCTGAATATCTCCTACTCGTATTGATGTAAAAGAACTATCACGGACATTACAGGTGTTTGGGTCTATGGCAACAAGCATTACCCGGAAAGTGCCTACTGTTAAATATGGGAAAGATGCAGAGGGAATAGTTGTGGTAAGATCCGGTGGATTACCAGGTACATAATTAAAATACCATTCATAGCTTTGAGCTGTAGCAACAGTATCCCTGAAATCAACTGTAAGTGGTACGCAACCAGAAGTATCTCTCGGCACGCCATTGATAGCTGATTGAACGCCTCCACCGACGCCTGCGAGGTTCATCGCTATTTTTACCATCGTCAGGTTACAGTTATTAGAATTATTTACAGTAGACCAGGCACCAGCTGTAGTTGGATAAGTCAACGTCGGCAGATTCAATTTACAATTACCACATATGGCCTGGTAGATTACTCCGTTTGCATCAAATCGGCTGGTTCCACCATCTACATGATCGCAACCTCCATTAAGTGGATTATTCTCACCAAAAAAACTACCGAATAATTGGGCGGTTGCATTTTTATTCAGTACAAAAAAGTAAAGGTCTTTTCCATCGGTAGTGCTCTTGAAAGCATCTGGTGTTACCGGCAATCCTAATGTACCTGCACTTCCATAAACATTATTGGTAAAGAAAAAACCACCCCAACCAGAAATATAAACGTTTTCACAACGATCAACCAAAAAAGCAATGGGAGAGATATTGGGGGTTGAGGCACCGGAACCAAATGCAGTTGAATAAACGTATGCCGACAGATCAGGTTGGAGTTTGGCAATAAACTGCTTACCTCCTGCATTACTGAAAGAAGCGTTGATAATTGGCCAGTTGCCGGTTGTTTGACCCATTACATATGGAAATCCATTCAGATCAAATTGAATTCCAAATACCTGGTCAATAGCACTTGTTCCAATATAGGTTGTACGGCTAATTATAGTTCCACTATTATTAATTATTGAAACGAATCCATCAATACCACCATTGTTGTTTGGACTAACAGTACCCGCAGAATTACCCCGTAAATTATTACTCTCCGTACCTCCGGCTACAAAAATATCTCCGCTAGGGCCAGGCCTTAGTGATAAAACATAAGCAGCATCATCACCGGAACCACCATGATAACTGGCAAAAAGTACATTACTAAGAGTTGGCGTTAGTTTTAATAAAACCCCATCCTGCAAACCTCCGCCAAAAGTATTCTGGAAAACTCCACCTGTAACGGGGAAATTATTTGATTGTGTACAGGATGCAACATAAACATTACCTGCGCCATCTAAAATCACCTCACTGCGACCATCATCACCATAATTTCGTTGTAATGAAATAAGGGTTCTGTTTTCCTGAATATTCACACCATCATTACCGGAGCCACCAATTTTTTTAGACCCGATCAAAGCAGTCCCTGTGGCATTTAATTGAGTAACTACAATATCAAAACCACCTCCAACACCTACCTGACCGCCGGGGTTTACTATCGGATAGTTAGACGAATTGGAACGGCCTGCAATAATCAGGTTTCCCTGGCTATTTACTACAAGACTATGTGGCTGTTCATTTCCTGCTCCTCCAATATAAGTGGCATAAATACGATTGCTGCCATTGGGAGAAAGTTTAATAATCCCCATATCAATTGAACCAGCTGAACCTCCTGACGATCCTCCCTGAAAAGTAGTTTGAAAAGCTCCGGGTGAAGCTGGAAACACACCTCCACCCTCCAATATAATGCCGCCACCATACATACTGCCATCTGGGCCATAGGTTGCTGTAAAGCCCCAGTTATCTGCGGAACTTCCGGAGAAAGAACAAAAAACAATAACCGGGTCAATTATTAATGTGGCGGTGGGATCATAGTTTTTTATATCAAACCTTACCACATTATCTTTTACTACATACTTACAATTAATCTCATTTTTTCCAGTGGCAGCAGATTGATAAGTATAAGGCGATGACTCTTTCAACTCACCGATAGAAGTAGTAACCATCAGTTCTTTATTTTTCACCTGTATTTTATCTATACCATTATATTTCAACGCAATTTTTGAAACATCTCCGCCTGGTTTAACAATGATATCATATTTAAGAAATTCATTATCGGTATAGTAACGAACATCAATATTAGGATAAACATCTTTCAATGTAATAGCCTGGTAAATGCGGCAATTGCCCGCCCATTTGGATTGGTCGTTACCAATAAAATAATTATTGTAAGTCGGAATTACTTTATCAGCAATAGTTTTAATATCCGATGACGCACCAATAAAATCAACATCATATGCATGTGAGCGTAGTACAAATTTATCGGTCGGTTTTACAGGAGAACCATCCGCATTATGTCCATGAAGAAAACGGGAAACGCCTGCATAGTCAGACGGATTGTGTTGAACAACGGTAAAGCCGCCAGAACGGATAAAAAAAGAACCATTACTTACTTCTCCTTTATATTGAACGCGGCTATCCCATTGGCCTTTATTCTCAATAAACTCAATATTATTATAACTCTGTGCAATAGCTGCAAAAGCAGGAAAAAGTAAGACGGAAATGATGAGGAAGCGTTTCAGGGTCAAATTATTTATATTAAAGTAACCAAATTTTAGCAAATACGGTTTGAAAACTTATGTTAAGAAATGTCCATTCTGTGTCATTTTATTCTCCTTGAATTTTACATTCGATCTTTTATAAGAAATACTATTGCATTATCTACGAAATTTTACTCCAGGCAACAGCACCTTTTTGTTGATTCAGGAAACTCTTTAGCTTTAAATTTTCGACTGAAACAAGGTCTGGATCATCATCCAACAAATTAGCCGCCATATTTCTTGCCAGTTCTAAAACTCCTCTGTCTAGGACTATACTTGCCAGCTTAAAGTTTAATTCCCCACTCTGTCTTGTACCCTGAATATCACCCGGTCCCCTAAGTTCCAGATCTTTTTCGGCAATTTCAAAACCATTACTGGTTTCAGTCATTGTTTTTATCCGTTGCCTGGCATCAACTCCCAATTTGGAACCTGATAAGAGTATGCAATAACTTTTTTCAGCTCCCCTTCCTACCCTGCCCCGCAATTGATGCAATTGTGATAATCCGAATTTTTCGGTACTCTCAATAACCATTACGGAGGCATTTGGAACATCCACTCCTACTTCTATAACGGTTGTTGATACCATTATCTGCGTATCATGATCAATAAATCTTTTCATATTCAGTTCTTTCTGCTCTGCCGGCTGGCGGCCATGTACCATACTTATCCAGTAAGCAGGTTCCGGAAAGTAACCTTTAACATTTTCATAACCCTGCATAAGGTTTTCATAATCCATTTTATCACTTTCCTCGATCAACGGAAAAATGATATAAGCCTGCCGGCCTTTGTCAATTTCTGCACGTATAAAATCCATCACTTTACTTCGTTGTGATTCATAGCGGTGAACAGTAGTAATTGGTTGCCGGCCCGGTGGAAGTTCATCTATAACGCTGTAATCCAAATCTCCGTACGCTGTCATAGCCAGTGTGCGGGGAATGGGTGTTGCTGTCATCACCAGAATATGTGGAGGTATGTTTGCCTTTTGCCAAAGTTTTGCCCTTTGTGCCACACCAAAACGATGTTGTTCATCGATAATAACCAAACCAAGGTTTTTGAACTTCACCACATCCTCAATAACTGCATGGGTACCTATTAATATTTTAACACTATCTTCTTCCAGTTCTTTTAATATTTTTCTTCTTTGCGCAGCTTTTACAGAACCGGTTAATAATCTAACCGGTACATTTATTTTTTCTAATAATTTGCTAAAGGTTTTAAAATGCTGTTGTGCCAATATTTCTGTTGGAGCCATCAGGCAGGCCTGGAAATTATTATCAACGCCCAGTAACATCACAAGTATGGCTACAATTGTTTTACCACTTCCTACATCACCCTGTAACAACCGATTCATTTGTCTTCCGGTGGCGGTATCATTTCTTATTTCCTTAATCACTCTTTTTTGAGCGCCTGTTAATTCAAATGGAAGATGATTTTTAAAAAAATCATTGAACAAATCACCCACTTTGTCAAATACTACACCTTTTGAAAAGCGGTGTCGTTGGCTACGCAGCAAATTCATCCGTAACTGAGCGATAAAAAATTCTTCAAACTTTAATCTTTTGACAGCCATTTCATATTCATCGGTTGCCTGGGGGAAATGAATTTGCCGGTACGCATTAATTCGGCTGACTAAATTTAATTGCTGCAGGATTGGCCCGGGTATATTTTCTGGAATATCTCTTTCCTGCACCATACTGATCAGCAGTTGCGTTAGTTTTCCAATTTGCCTGCCCCCTAAACCTCTTGCTTTTAGTTTTTCTGTAGTAGCATAAACTGGTTCCAGATAATTTTTACCCACTTGTTGTTCTGCAGAAAGTAGTTCTATTTCCGGGTGAACAATTTGTGGTTGTCCATTATAAAATGTAACCTTGCCATATACCAGGTAAGAGCGGCCAACTTCCAGTAATTTGCTAACCCAACTCAATCCCTGGAACCAGGTCAGTTCGATAAATCCGGTTTTATCTTTTAGCTGAGCCACCATTCTTCTGCCAGCCCGCTGACCAACTAATTCAAAGCTGATTAAAACTCCGGCAATTTGCACAAACTCTGTCTGCGTTGTTATTTCATTGATGAGATTGACTTTGGTTCTATCGATATGCCGGTAAGGGTAATGTTCCAGTAAATCACCAAATGTGAAAATGCTCATTTCCTTTTTTAGTAAATCAGCTTTCTGGGGGCCAACACCTTTTAAATATTCAATAGGACTGGATAATATGTGTGAGGAGGAGGAGATTGTTTATTGTTTGCAGCAAAAATAGGCCACATATTACAGAGATCAGCACAGATTATTGAAGTTGTAGATCCTTTATTTTTAAACAACGAAATATTCGAAAGCCACCTATTAATTAAATACAATTGATTGCCTGTGGCAAAAAATGGTCGGCCACAGATTTACACAAATTAACACAGATTTTTAAAGTTGTTGATCATGGTTTTTTATCGACATGAAATAGTTGAATTACTTTATGAATACAGTTATATACAAAATACCTGTCACATCGAAATTGTATTCATTTGTGTTAATCTGTGTTAATCTGTGGCCCAATTGTATTCCTTCCTAAACACTTCAAAAGTTTGATTGCCTGCGGCAAAAAATAAGTCGGCCACAGATTAATACAGATTAGCACAGATTATTGAAGTCGTTGATCATAGTTTTTATTGCTACGAAATAGTTGAATTACCTTTTGATTACAATTAAGTACAAAATACCTGTCATACTGATATTGTATTCATTTGTATTAATCTGTGCTAATCTGTGTAATCTGTGGCCCAGTTGTATTTCTTCACATACAGTTCTATAATTCTGCAGGCCTTCGTCACTCAACAGCCTGCCGCATTGATTTTTCCCAAAGAACCGATTGTTTGCCTTTCACAAATTTTATAAACCCTTTTACCAGGCAATAATTCATAAAGACAAAATAAAAAGGAATGCCAAACAG
Organism: Chitinophagaceae bacterium; assembly: GCA_031372465.1. Taxonomy (GTDB): domain Bacteria; phylum Bacteroidota; class Bacteroidia; order Chitinophagales; family Chitinophagaceae; genus JJ008. Next base: position 5,592 of record JANMLJ010000008.1, read on the forward strand.
TCCGGCTCTTTTTCCTGTACGTACAAGTAGCCAGCCTGCAAAAGCAAAAAGGTAAAAAATAATTTGTGCAACTAAAAATCCGTTATAAAATAGGTCAGGCTCCTGGAAGTTTAGAAGAAGAAAATTTGACAACAATAAAATGACGAGCATAACCGGGCAGAACACCCAACGGAGTAAACGTCTTGATATATATTGAAAACTTAAAAGGGGATGTTTAAAAATATTCAGACATTCTTTTAAATAAATGATAGATTGATATGCGCCTGCCGAAATACGAACTTTTCTTTTTTCTTCTTCTGCCAACGAGGCGGAAGGTAATTCGATGGCAAATGCTTCTGGTTCATATTCTATCCTGTATCCTTCCAGGCAGATCTGCATAGAAATAACAAAATCGTCGAGGATAAGGTCATCCTCCAGTTCTTTAAATAAAGCAGTTCTGATAGAAAACAATTCACCTGCAGCACCGGTTACTGTATTAAACCCGGCATCTAATTTTTTCATGAAGGATTCATATTGCCAATATAACCCTTCTGCCTCACCAACAGCAGAAATGGCTTTATTACGAGCAATTTTTTTTTCTCCGGCCACACCACCCGTTTTTTCATTGGCATAATGTGCAGCAATATTTTTAATACAAGCTGCATTCAATATTGTATTTGCATCGCTGAAAACCACTAACGGCGTTTGCACCTGCTTCATCGCCCTTTTTATTGCTGCATATTTTCCCTTTCTTTCGGGCAGGTGCATGGAAACAATGGAGGGAAATTTTCGAACAATTTCTTCTGACCCATCTATAGAACCATCTGTAATAAAGATCAGGCTCAATTTATTGGGGGGATAATCTAAGGATAAGGTGTTGGCTATTTTATTTTCTATTATTATTTTTTCGTTGTATGCTGTAACGATCAGTGTAACCGGTAAGACAAAGTCCTCCGATTGTTTTTCTTTTCGTGGAGCAAAAAATTGTTTAATACCCGTGAATAAAAATAAGATTACCCCATAACCGGCATAGCAATAAAATAAGACACCCAGGCTTATCCAGAAAAATATTGTTACTAAAGTCAGCATTTGATTATTGCGAAAATTACGGTTAGTTAAAAGCAAATATCCTATATTAACGGAGAAATACTGCAGCCTGATAGGGGGAAATACGATTTTTGACTGTTCTGTTAAAAAAGCGTTGCCAAATCTTGTTTATGTGTTTAATTTAGTAGTAGAGAACCAATATCCCTTACTAAAAGAGGATCCATGAAAAACCATTTCAATTTTTTACAGCTTGAGCTGTATTTCAGCAATTACAAATTTGCATTGCTATGCTTTATCACCGCATTTGTAGTAACGTTGATTGCTATTCCACCCATCATCAGCCTGATCAGAAAATATAATTTATTTGATAAACCAAATGCCCGCAAAGAACATTCAGTTCCTATTCCAACCATGGGCGGTGTGGCTATTGTAGCTGGTATGATGCTTTCATTATTCCTCTGGTTCCCTTTTAGTAATTCGATACCGCAAATATGTTTTTTCTTTTCTGTACTGGTGATGTTTGGATTGGGAATTATGGATGACCTGAAAGATCTTTCCGCGAAATATAAATTCATCATCCAGGCTGGTCTTGCCGGATTGATTGCTATTTCAGGTATCCGTATCGTTTCTTTTGAAGGTCTGTTTGGTATTTATGAATTACCGATGATGGCGCAGTACACCTTTACTTTCCTGGCTATTGTTGGTATCACCAATGCTTTCAATTTAATTGATGGCATTGATGGGCTTGCAGGTGGAATTGGATTTATGAGTTTAATCATTCTGGGTTTATTCCTAACGTTAAGTGGTGATGTGAATACGGCGTTGATTGCATTTGCACTTGCCGGCGGCATGCTGGCTTTTATGTATTTTAATTTAAACCCTGCCCGCATATTTATGGGTGATACCGGTTCACTGATACTTGGATTTGTAATAGCCGTCTTATGTATCCGTCTTTTGCAGGTTAATATATTTTCTGTTAATCCCATTATTCCACATGCCCCGGTATTTGTGCTGGGCATTGTTTTTATTCCTGTCTTTGATACGATCCGTGTATTTGCTACCAGGATATGGAGAGGGAAATCACCTTTTGTTGCAGATAAAACGCATATACATCATTTGCTTACTAACCAGGGGTTTAGTCATGCATTTGCTGCTAAGCTGATTTGCGTTATTCATGGTTTTGTATTGATGGAAGTGTACTGGCTAAGAGCTTTACAGCCTGAATTGGTATTGGCGATATTAGTGGCTTTTATGCTAGTGGTTACTGTTTTGCTGAAAAATCTTGGATTAGTTTTCAGGAGTAGAAGAACGGCTGATTCTTCGATATAATAAACAGCCTAATACATTTCACGCAAAGAACGCAAAGAAAAGGCGGCGCAAAGAATACATAAGATTAATTATGACTTCGCTTTGATATAATACCAATTATAGTTACAAATCAGGCCCAAATATTGAAGCACCTTTCCCTTGTAAAAGGTGGCTACGTCACATTCTATAAAAGAGTTTGGTAAAAGAAAAAATCCCGCAAAGACTCGGCGGCGTAAAGAAAAAACAATTGAAAATCTGTCGTTGCGACTTTGCGCTTTGCGAGAAAAAATAAAAATTTAAGCAACTTTCATACTAATAGTCATTATCGTTTTTAAGTTGTAGATGATGTAGATTAATAACAGCCAATTTTCAAAATTTACTCTTCCCTACTTTTTATTCCTCACTTTATTATGCTTCAGAAATAGCTGGTACTGCTCCATAAACACCTCGTACTTATATTTACCATCACTTGTTTTTTCTTTCTCCGATGAAGAGGTATTGATCAGCTGATTATAGGCACTGGGAAATTCATCAGAATAAAGGGCCGGAAGCACCCCTACCCTGTTAAGACCGGCAAACAAGGTGGAGAAAAAGAAAAGGGAAATGATGACAATGGAATGGTCTTTATATTTTCTCACCATGGGAAAGGCAGAAATAATTTCTCCCTCTACCAATAAATTCTTTTTGATCAATCCTGCAGTAATAAAAATCACTAATAAAACAAAAGCGGCGATTGCGGAAACTGCAGCGATATATTGTGCAAACGGAGCTAAGACCAGTGAAAAAAGAAAAAGAAGGATACTGCTATGAAAAATGATGGTTACTATAGCCAGCCAATTACTTTTTGTGCGCAAAGCACGGTAGCGGGCTAACATTTTCTGTCCGTAAATAAAAAACAGCAATGCGGCCGCCGCTCCAAATAACCATTCAATAAAAGGGAAATGTAAATAAAAAACCCTGCAACCGGCTATAACTAAAAGTAAAAAGAGACTACCCGTTTCTATTAATGCAGGTAAATCCTTTTTACCATCTTTTTGTAAACCACTAATGAACTCAATCATAAATACCAGCGCAAAAACAAACACAACACCCCCAATAAGTTTCAGGCCATAGCTATTTTGTGCCATAGAAGCAAAAGCTCCCATGATAAGGAGTATAAAAAGTAAAAAATAGATGGGGTTATTTTTTTTCATTAATTATATTGATAATCTATATAGGTATCAGATGCTAAAAAATTCTTATCCATGTTTGCCCATTTTTCCCTTTCTTTTTCCGTTTCCTTTTTCATACAGGCATACCAGGTAATAATGGTCCTGGTTATTATATCTTCTGCTTCAATCAGCGTAGAAGGAATAGCCTGTCTTGCCCGGTAAAAATTTCCTTCAGCGGCAATTCCATCCACTCTGTTAATTATAATATCAGTTCTATAATCATTCATAAATTCTGATAAAATACTTTCAGACAGATTATTCAGACGTTTTCCACCAATACGGGACAAAAGCCGGATCATACCTGACCGGTAATCAACACCAGTATTGAATAAAACTTGTGAAAAATCAAATTTGGTTGATTTTGAAAAAATGGAGTCGAGGTATTCAAAGGCGGTTGGATCAGCTTTTTTTATATAGATCTTTTCTGCCATTAAAACATATGTCTGTGCTTTTTCATTGTCTTTTTCAAATTTCTCTGCCAATTCAACAGCTTCCTTTTTCCGGCCAATCAATGCCAGGTTAATGCAAAGTTCATTCAGTTGGTTGAGAAAGTAGTTTTTTTCCAGGAATTCATATTTATCCCTTGAAGCAGCAAAATTCATCTTGTCGAAATGCTGGTAATATTTCAAACCCTCCAAGGTATCACCCTTGACAAACGAGCGGTTGGCCATTACCAGGCAAAGCAGGTTTTGATCAAAGCTTTTACCCATGGGATGTGTATCCCTTACCGAGAAAATCCTGGCGATGGTCTCCTTGTTAAGCGGATAACGGTTAACAAAGGATTCAAAAAAAATATTTTGATTGATCAGTAAGGCTCTTGCCATCCAGTTATGAATTAACCCCAGATCTTCCGCATTGGTATAGAACTCCTGATAGAGTTGGTGCTTATCAATGAAATTGTAAAAAAGATCTGAATGGTAAGTTTCGAGAAACCAACCATCCATATAATCGGGGTAAACGAAAAGTTGTCTGCGGGTATAATTTGGGTTACGTATAGCAATAATATCATAAGATAAATTAACGGGTACCAATTCATTCAGGTATTTTTTATCTACCAGCCTGAAATGATCTACTGCCTGCTGTAGCAATTTATCCAACTCAACAGAATCTGATTGCAAACCACGGTCAAACTGGTATTTATGTGTAAACAAAGCCCTTCGCTTTTTATTAATAGCCAGTAAATAGTTTCTCTCTGAAGGGTTTGCTAGTTGCCCGATCAATTTTTCATATTCATCTGCCAAAGTTGTAAAAACTTCCCGGCTTGCCAAACATAGATTGGGGAAATAAAAACCAAAGAAATTATTACTATATATTATTGGGGAGCTATATATTGCGTTTATATTTCCTGACCGGTTCACTAAATTTTTATAAATGGTTAGTGGAGTCTCGCTGGGGTAATTGGTGCCAAGCCAATTTAACAGGGCTCCTGTTTTGCCACCATAACTATACTGGTAAAATAAGGCTATGATGTTGGTGTAATTATTCTGTGGGGCGCCCGTAAAATAATCATTGGTACCTGATCTCCTGATCTCTTCAAAACATTGAATTACTTTTTGGGTATTTCCCAAGGCCGCGTATAAAGAAGCCATGGTATGGTATCCTCCGCTAAAATCATTGCTGAAACGACGACCATTCGTCTCCTTTCTCCCTTTTACATAATAAATATCAAAAATTTTCTTTCCGGCTTCCCCTTCATAGGGCGACATTAAACCGAGTAGTGCGTTGATCTTTTCTTCTGTTACCTGGCCAAACGTGAGCCATTGCTGGATTCCATAATTCAACTCGGGAGAAATTATAGGTAAGAATAAATTCTTGTCCCTGAAAAAAGCTACTGCCAGTTGGTATCCATTCTCTGAAAATTGATGAAGACTTTTTTCCTTAACAGCAGATGGATTATAATAATTGTCAAGAGCCAGGCTTGTGGTAAATCTATTCAACTTATTCAGTAGAAATGAATAATCAGTTTTTTTAGCTATCAATTCGCTCAAACTTTTCGCTGTTATATTGATTATCTCTTCCTTAAATAAAGTACTGTCTTGTTTGTTTATCCCCAATAGAAAAATATATGTCTGGAGGGTCATGCTAACCCTGGCCTTTATATCCAAACCCGATAAATAATTCTTCGCAAATCCCTTCTCATAACGTTCATTTATCATCAGGGGAACAGACTTAAAATCGGCACTTACCTCCTTACTTTTCATCAAATTGACCAATTCCTTCCTGACTTTTTTAATGACCTGGCTATTTTGCTTCTGTATAGCATCATACCAATAATAGCCACTTAATAGTAACATGGCAGTAATAGCAACCACAATTGCAATTCGCTGTGGGCCATACTTCATAAATGCCCTTGTAATGGCTACTTTCCGTGCACTTCGTTTAATAAAATCCCTTACATCGGCCAGTTCGGATGCTGCATCCGTATTTATTGTTGATTGATCTTCCTGTATCTCGGTATATCGTTTTATCCAACCGGTATTGGGTTTGCATTTGGCATACCAGCTTTCAAAATAGGTAAGTGGACCGATAGGCAATAAAAATCCACGGCTCTTTTTGCTTATTTTCCAGCGGTCTAATTGCTTTTTAAAATCCAGGTAAGTAGAATAAAACTCAAACTCGGTATTGGCCCAGGTATTTAATTTATTCCAGTTTCGGATAAGGCTTTCATGGGTAACATCCAGCACAGTATCTGTTGAAATAGAATGTGTGGCAGGATCTGCTGTTTTAAATGGCCTGATAAAGGAGTTTCCTTCTTCCCGGTAAATACTCAGTACATCGCTGATAACTTCGGGTGTGCAGGAGGGTGAATTAATGATATTGGTTATTTCACCCAGCGTCATACGGTTGCGAACTGCCCTGCTATTATCGATCTTGGTCAGGCAACTAAACGTAAGGGCAATGATTCGTTTTGCTTCCTGCTGACTAATGGGATTATCCGGGTGTTTTTTATTATAATACGACCAGGCATTTTCATATAAAACACTGGCATGAATTTCTATTACTTTATGCAATCCGGTATCCTCGTAATATTTTTGCCGGACAGCAGGCAGGGTTTCAAACCAGTTTTGAAAAATGGCCTGTTGTTCATCGGGTAATTCATTGGCCGGCATTCCTCCCACTTTAGCATAATGAATAAGGTCCATTTCCTGTTGACCCTTATCGGCGGCCAGCCATACCTGGCTCAATGCATGCTGCAGAATGGGTAACTGATCCACTCCATCAGCAATATCATAGACCACCCGTTCAATAAGTCGTTGCGAGATACGATTACCACTCAATATAGCTGGTTCTTCAATAACCTGTTTTAGATCTTTTCGTTTTAATCTTGGTACAAAAAACTGTGAAAAACCAATATACTCCGGCAAACCCCTGAAAGCAGAACATTGACCGATATAATCGGAACGCATGGTACATACAATATAGACAGGGATATTTCGCTTAATAGCAATACGGGCCGTTTCTAAAATAAGGTTCACCACTATTTGCGAATCCTGTGAGGGCGCTTCTTTATAAAAATTTTCCGGGTTGGTAAAAAATTCTTCAAACTGATCAACCAGGATCATTAAATTGGCGGCTTTTCTTTTTCGATCCTTTTTTTCAGGATCTCCCAATTGCTCCCATTGTTTGGCAGCTTCATCAATATAAAAATCAGAGTTAGTATACAAATCGATCAGCGAAGAATAACCACGCCGCAGTTCCGTTTCAATTGTGGCGGTTTTACTGTCAAAGGTTTTTGCCAGTGCATCCGCCATATTATGGATCGGGCTCCGTTCCGGACGAAAATCAGCCACCACCCAATTGGTATATTTCGCTTTAAAAAATCCTGCTCTTGCATTCGGGATAAGACCGGCATAGATCAACGATGACTTTCCTTCGCCCGAAGCACCGGTGACCATCAGGAATTTATTTTGTTCCAGCAGTGAAGTGATCTGGTCCACCTGCAGATCACGGCCTTTAAAATAAAGGCTTTCCTCTTCGGTAAATGACCGTAGACCAGTATAGGGACATATCGTATGCTGAACGTTCATTTATTCGTTTTCATCTATATAAATAAGGAATGAGGCATCAAAGGTGTTATAATTATCCTGGAATTTCAACCAGGCTTCCTTTTTAACACTATTCATATTATTTCCATACAAGGTGTAATAAAGAAACACCGCTTTGTCTTCATCGGCAATTTTCGACGGGGCTTGTTTATAAGCTTTATAAAGATTTCCATTAACAGCAAATGCCTTGCTAAAATGCGACATCGTAATATATTTAGCAAAGGAATTTTTAATAGTCCGGTAGGCACTGGTTTCATTCTTCCCGGGATGCATAAACATCTTAGCGATGGCCACCAGGAGGCGATTTGCCTGAAAAAAATCAGGATTATCTTTATTCATTTCCACCAGGGCAGAATCAAGCATTCGGGTGGCCATAACAGTAGATTGTTTTTTTATGGAAATTATCTGGCTGGCATAAGCGTAAAGAGACGATCTGTTAGTTGGCTTCTTATATTCATTAATCAACGCATAGGCCTCATCAAATCGGTTGTTTGCAGCTAAATTAGTGACCGCTTTTGCAACTAAATTAAACGCCATAAATCCCCTGTTTACAATAGCGTTTATTTTAGCTACTTGTATTTTTTTCAGCCAGGCAATCCCCTTCTCTTTCTCCCCCTTTTTAAAGGATTCTTCACTAAGGTTAAAATAAAGAATATTGAGATCCGCCGTTTGATTGGCGTTTCTTTCTTCCAGTTTTGCGGCCAGGCGTTCCATCGTTCGATATGGCATCGGCACACGTAAAGTAAAAACACGGTTATTGATATACTGCTGGTAATCAAAGAGCCAAAGTTCAAAAAACCGGAGTTCATCGGGATTTTGGTATAATGTATCAAAAAGCCTTTGTTCCAGAACAGTATTTATAAAAGCAGATGATTGATAATAAGCATATCCCCCACTTGGCTCAAACGATTCAAACGAAACACGATAATCCGGATACAGGAAAAGGAATTTACGTGGTTGCGTGATCACCTTAGCACCAACACTGCTTCCGGCAACAGAAATGGGTTGATTTGAATATTCTTTTGCTACCAACAGGTAATGATCAACCGCTTCTTTAAAGTATTGATTCGTATCCTTATGGGCAAAGCCCCTCATATCCTCCCGGTAGGCAACCGAGATTCCTTCATTTTTGAGAATAATAGCCAGATTAAAATTACGTTCATTGCTATCCGTTATTTTTGCTGCCTGCACTTTTAGCTTTGTAAAGAAATAAGCAAGCATTTCATCACTTGAAAAAGACATGTTCATGTTGCAGAATTCTTTTTTCCCGATCCAATAAATTAATTGATCCGCTACATCGTAATTTAAAAATGTCCTTGAAACCAACCTGCTGTAAAATTCCGTTTGATTTATTTTCTTTCTTGAACAGTATCCCTGCACAAAACTATCCAGGCTACTGGTTGTTCCGCTTAAATAAAAAGTGGTTGCAATATTTGTGGCGTTATCAATATTCAACGCATAATCATTCTCATAATAGCTTACGGGATACTTTAGCAAGGTATCAATACATTGAAGCGCCTTTTCGGGCTTAACCGCAGCTGCATACAAATAGGCCAATTCCTGGTAAAGCCCATTGAATTTTGTTCCGTAAGAAAAGGAACCACGCACCTGCACTTTATCTTGTTGGTAATTTTTTACAACCCAGGGAGAACGTTGGGTGTTTTCAAAAGGAGAGAGAATTTGCAGTAACAGGTTAATCTCTTCCGGAGAAAATACACGATGATTTATTCCGTTTTCCAGCGCCAGGTTCAAATATTGCATGTCAGTATAATCAGCAGGTTGATCTTTTAATACCTGCAAAGCCAGCAAGCCAGAACGCTTTGCATTGCGTTTTACAAGGTCTTGTAGCGTATCATCGGGATGTAAAAACAGGGCTAACCCTGAAGTGACATTATAGGCATGCACCTGTTTCAATCCGTCAGCAAACCGAAGCGACTTACCATTTACAAATAGTTTTTCCATCAACGTATCAGCTATCGACAAACTTTGAATTATTTCTTTCCGGGGTTCACTGTATCCCTGGAGTATTAATTGTGTGGCAATTCCTGTGGCCACTTTAATTTTTTGAATAGAATCTTTTACACCATCTATCACTTCGGGAATCGTCAACTGACCCAATATAAGTTGTTCCGTAATGGTCGGTATTAAAAATTCATTGGCCAGTTTGGATTCATTGGCCAGCACAAATGATTCCCTTTTAATTGTCTTGAGCACATAACTGTTTTGCCGGTGCAGATAATTTCGCACAGCAAAAGAACTCAAGGTAATGACGGCAAGCAACGCTACTACGATAGCAATACGCCGCGGGCCATAGCGCATGATCGTTCTCGTTACAACGTGTTTTCGGGCGCTTTTTTTAACAAATCCCCTAGCATTATCCAACACCAGTGTTGCATTGCTCAGTTTTTTATCTTCTTCAATTTCTTCGGGCAGGTAACGGGCGATCCAGTGTGCATTGGGTTTGGCAGTATTGAACCAATTTTCAAAATACGTGAGTGGTCCGATCGGCAGTAAAAAGTCATTGGATTTATCACTTTCCACCCAGCGGTTCAGTTGCTGCTCAAAGTCCAGCGAAATGGTATAATTATTAAATTCTTCTTTGGCCCATTGTTCCAGGTAAGCCCAGTTACGTATCAGACTTTCGTGGGTGATATCCAATACATCCGTATCACTGAGTGTCTGGCTGCCGGGATCATCTAAAATAAAAGGGCGGATAAATGTATTACCCGGCTCCCTGAAAATATTTAAAACTGCACCCACTATTTCTGTTCCAAATTCAGGTCTTCCAGTAATTCTGGTGATTTCTTGCAGCGTCATCCGGTTGCGCACGGCCCGACTCTGGTCAATTTTGGTCAGGCAAATAAAAGCTGCTTTTATAATAGCTTTTGCATCTTCTGCTGCAATAGGTTTTCCTGTTTTTTGTAAATAATAAGAAGCTGCCTGCTCATATAATTTATTGGTATGCGTATCCAGCACATTCTGCAGGCTGGGTTTGTTATAACAGGCTTTTATCTCCGGAGTAAGATTTTCAAACCATTTATTAAACCGTTCTACCTGTTCATCCGGTAATTCATTTACCGGCATCCCGCCTACCATGGCATAATGGACCAGGTCTAATTCTTCTTTTCCATCAGTAGCCGCATGCCATACCTGGTTCAATGCATGTTGCAAAATGGGCAACTGGTCAACACCTTCGGTAAGATCATGGATCAGGCGTTCTGTCAAACGTCGTGAAATCTGGTTACCGCTAAGCGTGGCGGGTTCTTCAATTACCTGTTGCAATTGTGTGCGGTTAAGCCTTGGTACAAAAAACTGGGAGAATCCGATATATTCCGGCAGCCCGCGAAAAGCAGCACATTGCCCGATATAATCGGAACGCATGGTAAATACAATATAGATAGGCAGGTCTTCTTCCAAAGCGATGCGGGCCGTTTCTAATAAAAGATTCAGCACCAGGTTGGCATCACGGGAAGGCACACCCCGATGATAATTTTCGGGGTTGGTAAAAAACTCTTCAAACTGATCGACAAGAATAATCAGGTTCGCCGCTTCCCTTTTCAAGGCAGCTTTTCCTTTATCATCTGCCAGCTGCCAGGCTACTGATTGTGTATCAAGGTGTCTTTTTGAATTTTTATACAGATCAATAATAGCAGAGAAGCCATGATTCAATTCGGCCTCAACAGTTGATGGACTATCAATGTCCAGTTGCCGGGCAATGGCTTTGCATAAATTATAAAAAGGAGTTCTTTCCGGTCTTAGATCGGCTACACACCACTGTGTGTATTTTGCTTTTAAAAAACCTGCTCTTGCATTGGGAATGATGCCTGCATAGATCAACGAAGATTTTCCATCACCCGATGCACCGGTGAGCATTAAGAATTTATTACGTTGTAGCTGTTCGGTAGCCTGGTCAATATCATCTTCCCTCCCTTTAAAATAAAGCGATTCTTCCTCGGTAAAGGACCTCAAACCTGTATAAGGACAAATCTGGTCGGCTTCGAACATGATGATAATCGCTCTTTATTAAATTAGTTTGCTGAATTCTTTTTTTACTTCCCCGGGAATTGCTTCTTTAGGAATGATTAATGAGGTAACACGGGGTGCTTTAAAATTTCGGGCCAGGTTAGTCTGGGGATTATCATCACCCACCAGGAACATGGGAGTTGGAGAGGAAGCGCCACCCACCTGTTTCCATATCTGTTTAATAAAAGGAAGTGCCCAATCGGCAGCATATTTAAAATATACAACGGCCAATTTACTTTTTGGTATCTGCTGTGTCGACATCTCGCGGTACGACTCCTCCCCTTCGGGAAGAATGTTCAGCGTCTCTACGGGATACTCGAGGCTCAATTGATCAACGATGATCTGAGCTTCCTGTTCATCCTGCTGATTGAATATAAAATAAATATCGGTGTCTTTGGAATCGTACACTTTTGCATCCTGCTTCATAATTACCACCCGTATATCATCAATCAGTTGCATTGGTCCAAGGCTATTGGAAAACATCATGTTTCTCGTAATATTATTACGGATAAACTTGATAAACTCCTGTTGAGAAGGTTTTATTGATTGACTGTTTTGCTGATTGAGCCAAACAAAAACATTATAATCTGCATCGGCAGTATTGCCTTGCGCAATTCTTTTTTTGGCTTCCAGAAACTGGTATTGCGGAAAAGACATTTCTTCATCGGATTCGAAACGTCGGCCAAATTCACCGCTCAGCATATGCAGGGAGCAGACAGATTTTTGCATCTCTTCCGCTACTCTTTCTTTAAATGTTGTATCATCAGCCGGGCAATCAACAGATGGCAGCACATTAAATCCAGCTTTTTGAAGTATGATGGCCATTTCCTCCCGACTTTCTTTCAGATCAACAGAGGTCCAGGCCAGGTAAATATTTGGCCGGTGACGATCGATCACCTGAACTTTAATGGCCGATGATAAGGATGTTGCAATTATATTGGGTACTAACTGACGGGCCGTTGGTTGATAAGAAGAAGTTGCAACCGGACTACCATGCAGCTGTAGTTTTATTCCCGTAATAATTTCTTTAATTGCATTGGCCAGTTTGTTGATCTGGTTGCGGTACATGGGTCTTAACTGATTCGCATTTTTTTCATCATCCAGCGGACGAAGCGGGCGGTTGACCCCATCTTCGCGGAAAATAAAATCAATGGAGCGCATACTTCCGGACAATTCAGACTCCAGTAAGCGGAGATCGTCGTTATCAATATCATGAATCTTTGCAGGTATTACCCGCGATACCATATTCCCATTTGGCAATTTTAAATTTGTACCAATGCTATCATCTTTTATTTCCTGCTGAAATACCCTGAATTCGTTTAGCCATACGGGTGAGTTAACATCACAATAGGTTTGTGAAATAACGGGAATGAATATCAGCGATTTTATTTTTTGCGAATAAGATCCGTCTTCCTGTTGAAATTTTTCCCGTTTATCTTCCGGATTCTTGTCAAAAAAGATCGATAATTTATCTTTTAAGGTAGCACTTAATTCCTGGTTCAGTTTTTCCACAAATTCCGTAATCCATCCATCGTATTTATTATCATTGTGCCGAAAGCTGATATGAATATCGCAATCATAACCCGGTAAAATAGATGATCTGCTAAACCCGGAAGGCCTTATTTCATTGGTCGAATTGGCTTCCGTTCCGGCTGAAAATATTTTGTAGACCTGGATGGGATCTTTTACATTTTTCAGATTTTCTATTCGTACAAATTCTGATTGGATATCTTTTTTATTGGATAGATCACGCTGTACAGATTCAGAAACAAAAATGCCCCCCGGAGGAGCTAAGGTCTGCAGACGGGATGCAATATTAACTGCATCGCCAAAAATGTCGTCATTTTCAAATACTACTTCACCCAGGTGAATACCGATGCGCAATTCAAAATCTTTGGCCTGGTTGCAGGCATCCTGGATCTTTATAGCTGCATAAACCGCATTGCTTACAGAAGGAAAACTGGCTAAAACCCCATCTCCCAGTTCTTTGATCCACCGGCCGCCGAGTTCTTCGATGATCGGTTTTTGAATCTCCCTGTTTTTGCGGAGTAATTCAAAAGCTTTTTGTTCATTATTGCCCATCATGGCAGTATAACCCACGATATCTGTAAACATGATGGCAGCGAGTTGTCGGTTTTGAGTCATGGACGGAAATTAGGCAAAAAAATGAAATTAGAGGAAAGTTTTATACCCAAATTGCCAATAAAAAATGAAACAGCCCGCTGAGGTTTTTTTTGTTTTAAAAATGACTATTTATTAATCTAAACATTAAACAGGTCCTTTTTAAAATTCTGCTCAAAGTTCCCTGATCATTATATTCTTATAATAAACTTTATTACCATGATCCTGTAAAGCAATCCTTCCTTTTTTTGCCAATCCATAACCGGGATAATCTTTCCACTTGCTTTCACTTCTTTTCTTTTTCCAGGCGTCATCCCATGCGATGAATTCAAGAATTTTTTCACCATTCAACCAATGTTCTACGTTCCCTTTATTAAAAATAATCTTACTGGTATTCCACTCGCCTACTGGATTCAGCTTTTTCTTGTCATTGGCTAAATTCATTCCATAGTCAGCTCCGGCTTTTTGCCATTCTTCGAGTTTGCCAGGAAATCCGATATCATCAATCACCTGGTACTCGGGACCCGTTTCATAAGGTGCCTGGTATTTCTGATCTTCCACTACATGATACATCACTCCGCTATTAGCGCCCTTGGTAACTTTCCATTCCCAGGCTAATTCAAAATTTTCATACTCTTTGTCTGAAACAATATCTCCGCCATGTGCATCAGCAGCTGCGCCAAGGCAAGTCAAAGCACTGTCTTCAATTGTCCAGTTCTTCATTGCTCCGGCTGGTTTATTAAATCCATGCCATCCGTTTTGCGATTTACCATCAAAAAGGCTAACCCATTCAGTTTGCATACTTTCAGTTTTAATTACAGCATCGGCCAGGGTTGTATCATTTGTACCACTACTTTTTTTGGCAGAATTATTACAAGCCATAATGCCCATTACCAATAACAGGCTACTGTTGATTTTAAAAAATCTATTTCTCATCTGTTTATTTTTTAATATTAATTGATTGTACACGCAGTTTTTTTGAACCACATAGTACATAGAAACATAGGCTTCCACATAGAATTCTATGTGTTTATTTCTTCCCGATACCTATCGGGAGTGGTCTATGTTCTATGTGGTTCCATGTAAAGGTTACTTTAATCCGAAACTCATTTATTTTTTTATTAATTGCATTTTTTCGGGGTTCCATAAAATGGCTGTATCCTGGTTATAGCTATCATTGCACAGAAGTGCAGGTGCGGCTGCCCGGTAGCCGAATATGGAATTCTCCACCACCGTTCCTTTATTTCGGATAGCAGTAAAGAAATTTACAAAATGATCATAAGGGCCACCGAGATAACCTTTTTCGGCATTGAATGTATATTCTTCGGGAGCCAATATTCTTTTTCTGTCAGAAACAGGGGTACCCGCTTTTTTCATTTGCTCTATAAAAAACGGATCATCGGAAGCAAATGATTTATTTCTTTTTAAGGTAACTGAATCCCAGGTAATATCCATGGATCCTTCGCTACCTACCAGTTTAAGGTAGGTGGTACCACTGGTGCCATCAACAAAATTGCAGCGCAAAGAAAGATTAAAAGCCGGATGAGCCTGGCTTTGCGGATAATCGAATGTGCCTAATAATACATCGGGTACTTCCCGGCCATCTTTCCAGTAGCGAAGGCCGCCTGCTGCATACACTTTGTTTGGTCCAAATGAATTGGTAATAAAATGTAAACTGGAAAAAAGATGGACAAAGAGATCTCCTGCCATACCAGTTCCGTAATCGAGATAATTTCTCCACCTGAAAAAACGGGTTGCATCAAAGGGCCGTTTTGTGGTGTTGCTGATATATGTTTCCCAATCTACAGTTGCCGGTGAAGCATCTTTTGGAATAGGATATTGCCAGGCACCGGTTGGTGAATGCCGTGCCCAAAATCCTTCGGCATAATTGAGATCACCGATAGCACCACTTTTCAATAATTCTTTAGCTTTTTCATTACCTAAAGATGAAACACCCTGGCTTCCGACCTGGAAAATTTTTCCTGTTTCCTGTTGTGCATTTATAACGGCAGGCCCTTCTAAAATGGAATGCACCATTGGTTTTTCACAATAAACATGCTTGCCTGCTTTCATTGCATCGATGGAAATTTGCTGATGCCAATGATCGGGTGTAGCAATAATTACCGCATCAATATCCTTCCGGTTCAAAAGCTCTTTATAACTACGGGTTGTAAATAAATCGCCCCCCCATTTTGTTTTAGCATCTTTCAAACGACCTTCATAAAGATCACAAACAGCTACGAGTTTAATTCCCGGAACCTGTAGTGCTGTAATTGTATCCTGTGTACCCATTCCACCTGCTCCAATCAGGCCAATGTTAATATTGTCATTGGCGCCAAAGATGTTCCTTTTAAGTATCTGAAAAGTTTCTGTTTTATTTTCATTGGCAAAAACATGCGTACCTGTAGCAACTGCTGCTGTGGAAACGGCCATTTTTTTTAAAAAATTTCGGCGGGATGATCCGGGGTTCTTATTCATTTTCCAGTTTTTTATTATTAGTGGGAATAAAAGTAGTCAACCAATTTTGATCTGCATTCACTTTAATTCTTTGATACGAATATTCTTCCACCTCACTTTTATTCCACCTCCGTCATGAATCTGGAGGGCAATAAATCCTTTTCCTTTTCCGATTTTCTCATCTTTCAAATACACGATCTGTTTACCATTTAACCAGGTAGTTACTTCATCGTTTATCACCTGTGCTTTTAAATTGTTCCAGTCATCTCCTTTTAATACTTTTTCATCTTCGGGCTTTGGTTGTATCAGCCAGCCTCTTCCGTAGGATTCATAGATACCACCCGTATGATGATCCGGCGGTGCCACTTCTATCTGCCAACCACTGATCTTTGTTCCTTCAATACCTGAACGAATGAATACACCGCTATTGCCATTAGCCTCCAGTTTAAAATTCAGATCCAGTATAAAATTTTGATATGCTTTATCAGTGGAGAGATAGCCATATTTTTTATCCGGACCACTTTCACAAATCAGTTCTCCGTTTTCAACATACCAATTCTCTGTTCCATGTTTTGTCCAGCCGGTCAGGTCTTTTCCGTTGAATAATTTTTTATACCTGGGTTTGGAAGAATCCATTGATAGTATAAAAAAAGAAATCAGTATCCATAGAAACTTTATCATATGACTAAATTACAGTAATGGGAGAAACTTTTGGTATTTCTGATACATATAAAAATGTAGATGCTCAAACCCACCCCTTGGTAACACTTTTTCCAGCTAAAACTCTGCTCCCCCTCCCAGG
>JANMLJ010000070.1:0-3425 GCA_031372465.1 Chitinophagaceae bacterium
TCCCAGTCTCCGTGTTTCAAAATTGTATTTCTTATACCACTAAAAGTGTTTGAACCACGGAGACACGAAGACACGGAGACACAAAGCAAAGAATTATTGGCTTCTCCGTGACTTGGTGTCTTGGTGCCTTGGTGTTTCAAAATTGTATTTCTTATATCGATAAAAGGGCTTGAATCACAGAATACATGAGGTAACAGAGTTAGCGCATAGAATCTAAGCGAAACCTCATTTTCTCTTGTTCTTTGCACTAAAACCGTATTATTGCTTCAGCGAAAAGTCAGTATAAATCCTATGGGGCTAAAAAACTAACTTCGTCAATAATTTAACTTTATACCAAATCTTCGTTTATGAGAAAATGTTTTTCCCTTCTTGTAATTGCAGCTATTCAGCTCAGTTTTGTAAGTGCACAAAAGATAATTCCGATGACTACACCGGAAGCTGCCGGGTTTTCATCAGAAAGATTAAAACGCCTTGACAGGGAAATGAATGAATGGGCGCAAAAAGAATGGATGAATGGCGCTGTTGGCCTTATCATTCATAATGGTAAAATAGCTTATTATAAAGCTGCCGGATATAATGACATGGCAGCAAAATCGGCCATGCAGAAAGAAGGTATATTCAGAATTGCTTCACAAACCAAAGCTATCACCAGTGTGGCTATGATGATTCTGTTTGAAGAAGGAAAATTTCTATTAAACGATCCGGTGTCCAAATACATACCGGCTTTTAAAAAACAGCAGGTGCTCGATAAATTTAATGCTGCTGACACCACGTACACCACGGTACCGGCCAAAAGCGAAATTACCATCCGTCAACTATTTACCCACACTTCCGGTCTTGGTTATGCGCAAATAGGTTCTAAAGAAGCCAATGCCATCTATGCTAAAAGCAAATTGACGGCCGGTATTGGTGTGCAGGACGATAATTTATTAGCTGCCATGAACCGCCTGGGTAAATTACCCTTGATGCACCAGCCCGGGGAGAAATTTACCTATGGATTAAATTCAGATCTGTTAGGTTGCCTGGTTGAAATTATTTCAGGCATGACGCTCAATGATTTTTTCCGTACCAGGATTTTTGAACCCCTTGGTATGAAGGATACTTATTTTCTGGTTCCTGCAGAAAAAGCAGCCCGGCTGGTAAACTTATACCGGGAAGATTCCACCGGTAAATTAGTAATGGCAGAAAGTAAAATGCTGAATGGCCCCGTTGGTGCTGATTATCCATTAAAAAATTCTACTTATTATTCTGGTGGTGCGGGTTTATCTTCTACTATTTATGATTATGGTATCTTTTTACAAATGCTGCTGAATAACGGAGTATATAATGGCAAAAGAATCCTTAGCAGAAATACGGTTCGCATCATGACGATGAACCAGATTGGAGATATTTCCCTCGGTGATGATAAATTTGGTTTAGGGTTTCAAATAATTTCTGAAAAAGGCAGTGGTCGTACACCTGCACAGGCCGGAACCTTTAGCTGGGGTGGTGCTTTTGCTACTTCTTATTGGGTAGACCCGAAAGAAAAGTTGGTCATGCTTTTCTATCGCCAGTTACAGGGCACTACACATGGAGATCTGCCGGAAAAATTCAGGGACCTTACCTACCAGGCTATTATGGAATAGTAACAGGGTCTTTGCAAAATTAAAAAACAATTTGTACCCCAAAAGCGTTGATAGAATACCCTATGTGGTAACCTATTGTTTCCTATGTCCCTATGTGGTAAAGCAAACTGTTTTTTTTATTGAACAACCTATAAATTATTAAACGTAGTATACATTAATAAAAATTAGTAATCATGTTAATCGGAGGAATTATTGGTGGAATCATTGGTGTGCTTATTTTAGTTTTTTCCTATTTTTTAAAAGAGCAGCGCTTTAATAAAATACTAAGATCTGTTACAGACCCGGCTATAGAATATGCAGCACAGTTTAACTATGCATCGTCAATAAGGTATAAAAAATCCTGGAAATATTATGACTCGTATGGCGCATTGTATGTTATTGGTAAAACAGCTTATTACAAAGTAACAGAAACAGCATCTCCGATTGTTTTTAACCTGTCGGAATGTACTGTGCAGGCCGAAGAAAACTGGAGAGCATTAAAATGGTTTTCCATTAGTAAGCCCGGTGGTGAAAAATATTTTTTTAACTCCAATAAAATGGGCGCCTTTGTAAATAACAGTGATGAAACACTAAAGGCATTGGCTTTAATCAGGACAAAAACTTCTGCTTAAAAAACAATTCTATTTCTTCTTTGGTACTTCTTTTATATGATATTCCTGTATCAGCGGTGGGTTTTCCGGTGATAGTGTAAAAGAAATCTCCATATTCGTCTTCTCCCCTTCAATAATAAATGACCCCCGCAATTGATTTTCGGGTTTTACTTCTTTTACAGAAATAATTTTCCCTGCTTTTGCATAAAGTTCCCTTGCATACTTTTTCAACGTATCCAATGGATAGTCAGGGAAAAAATTCTCTGCAAAAATTCCGCTTTGTGCTGCATTGGTCCAGTCAGGTAAAATTTTTACAATATCATTTTTTCTTTGCTCTAAAATTTTTGAAGGTGGCAATTGCATGGGTTGTAGTCCGGCGATTTTAATAATCGTATCCAGTATTTGTAAATTCACAAAACCCATCGGTGAATACGTACGGTTGGCAAATGAAACAATACCAATTCCATAATCAGGCATAAAGCGCCACTGGCTTCCAAAACCGGGCAGGCCTCCGCTATGGGCAACATATGTTTTACCCTCACAATCTTTCATCCAGTTAAGGCCAAAACAATACGCTGTTATAACAGCACAGGTTCTTCCATCAGGAAATGTATAGTTTGGGTTAAATGCATTCATTCTCCACGGTTGATGCATTTCTCTAACTGAACTTCTTTTAATGGGTCCGTCATCTTTGGCATTATTTGGCGGCCATGCAGACATATGAAAAGCCATATAGTTGGCAAATTCATCAATGGAACTGATCATCGCACCCATGGCACCCCAGCTTCCGTCTTTTGTATCATGTAACAGCGTTTCTTCATTCCATTTATTATTTAACCAGCGGTACCCATGTGCCAGTTTATCCGGAGCTACCTCTCCGTATTCATAAGTAGTTGTTTTCATGCCCAATGGTTCCCAGATGTTTTTTTTAATATAATCCTGGTAGCGCATACCCGACACCGTGCTGATAATTTTTCCCAGCAGGGCAAAGCCCAGGTTGCTGTATTCATAAGCAATGCCCGGTGGATTAGAAAAGGATAGTTGTTGGCCGATCAAATCCAGTAAGTCCTTATCATTATCTGCCAGCTGGCGATCTCCCCAGGGATTGTCTTCCGGAAAACCTGCGCTATGCGACATCAGATGACGAACAGTGATATGCGGTGCATCGGCAGTGGGGTATTTTAATTTTTCTAATTCGGGAATATATAAA
>JANMLJ010000144.1:0-1656 GCA_031372465.1 Chitinophagaceae bacterium
CATAATTGGCGTAGCTATTGATTTGCCTGAAACAGGAAGCGACGTATCTAAAGCCGTAGAAGCTGCCGGTAAAAAATTCTATCCTTATGTAGCTGACTTCTCCAACAGGGATTCATTATATGCTTTTTTAGATAAAGTAAAAGCGGAACATTCCCATATTGATATCCTCATCAATAATGCCGGGCATATAATGCGGGAACCTGCTGCTACCCATTCTGATAAATATTGGGATCTGATCATTGATATCAACCTGAATGCACAATTCATCATTACAAGAGAATTGGGTAAACGTATGGTAGAACAGAAATCGGGAAAAATTGTATTTACCTGCTCACTGTTAAGTTTTCAGGGTGGTATTAATGTTCCGGGTTATGCTGCCAGTAAAGGAGCTGTCGCTTCTTTATTAAAGGCATTCGCCAATGAATGGGCACCGCATGGTATTACGGTAAATGGAGTGGCACCGGGTTATATAGCTACTAATAATACTACAGCACTTCGTGCAGACCCGGATAGAAGTGCAGCTATCCTGTCAAGGATCCCCGCTAACCGTTGGGGCCAAACTTCCGACTTAACCGGTGCTTATGTATTTCTATCATCACCTGCTTCTGATTATATCAACGGATCCATCATTACAGTAGACGGTGGATGGATGAGCAGATAATTGAACTATTTAAAAACAATTTAAAAATAAAAAAATGCAAATCAGATTTCAAAACAGCCCGAAGGAAACAAGCCAGATGACAACGCATCAACTGCGTGAGAATTTCCTGGTCCAGGGACTAATGCAACCGGGGACAATTCAATTAACTTATTCTCATTATGACAGAATGATCATTGGTGGCGCTGTACCAACGTCTTCAGCTATCAGTTTACCTGATGAAGATGAATTAAAAGCAAAATTCTTTTTAGAAAGAAGAGAAATGGGTATTATCAATGTGGGTGGACTGGGAACAGTACATGCGGATGGTGTTAAGTATGATATTGATAAATTGGAATGTGTGTACCTGGGAAAAGGCACGAAAGAAGTTAGTTTCAGCAGTCAGGTAGCTGATGCACCAGCACATTTTTATTTATTATCAGTACCGGCACATCATACATATCCAAACAGGAAAATGACTAAGGCGGAAGCAGCACCGGTAAATCTTGGTGATATTTCCACGTCCAATAAAAGAACTATTTACAAATACATTCATAATGATGGAATTGAAAGCTGCCAGCTGGTAATGGGTTTAACCGTGCTGGAGGAAGGCAGTGTCTGGAATTCTGTGCCACCACATACGCATACCCGTAGAATGGAAGCTTATTTTTATTTTAACCTTCAGGAGGCACAAAGAGTTTTTCATTTTATGGGAGAACCACAGGAAACAAGGCATCTCGTTATAGCCAATAATGAAGCCGCCATTTCTGCTCCATGGAGTATGCATTATGGGGTAGGGACAGCAAATTATGGTTTTATCTGGGGTATGGC
Source organism: Chitinophagaceae bacterium (assembly GCA_031372465.1). Taxonomy (GTDB): domain Bacteria; phylum Bacteroidota; class Bacteroidia; order Chitinophagales; family Chitinophagaceae; genus JJ008. The sequence goes on from JANMLJ010000144.1 coordinate 1,469, forward strand.
CGGGGAAAACAAAGAATTTACGGATATGGATCCGGTACCGGTTGCTTCTATAAAGTGAAATATAATATGATCAGAAAATTAAGCTTGCTTCGGGCAAAGGAAAATAATTGGATAGAGGGGATGATTACGATAACGATTGCGTAAATATTGTGCTGATCAAAATACTTTTTTACCTTGAAGAGTATAAT
>JANMLJ010000174.1:0-22141 GCA_031372465.1 Chitinophagaceae bacterium
GCAAAATCAAACAAGGCGTCATGCGCAGGTTTCAGTTGTTGCTGCCATGCATTTTCGTAATAAGCGGCAGCTTTATCCCATCCATAGCGCTGCACACGTCTTTGTAAGGCTGGTTCCATTAGTTATTAATTTTAGTGGAGACAATATTTATCTTTCTTACACATTTTTGCGCTCTTGAAAACACGTCAAGATAAGGACTATGTTTATCGCCGTCATCCAGCATCTGCATGATTGTTTCTTCCGGCGCATCACTTTCAATTGTTATGGTATATCGCACTTCAAGATAACCCGGAGGAATATTTTTATCTGCCGTGCCTAACAAAGCACCATCATCAAAATCAGCCTGAACTTCTACTTCTAAATTTTTAATGGGAATGCTTAATTCCGCAGCTTTCATCATGTAGCCAATAGCGAGGCAAGAACCCAGCGCTGCCCTTCCATACACACCGGGCGTAGGTGCTGTATTGTTACCACCAATTCCTTCGGGCATATCAACAGAAAACTTCCAGTTCCCTTCATTTATTTCGCAAGTCAGCCCATTTACCATGCGTACTTTAGAAACTGCAGTATCTCTGCCCATTGCAGGTTTCAGGGTAAATGCCTTTTTGCATCTTTCCAAAGCAATCTTAATTTTTTCTGTATCGTTCATAATAAACTTTTTAAAGCTTGAGTGTGCCATAAGGTGGCCGCCAACGGTATGGCTTGGCGATGTGGCGGTATTTGAAAATCGCCAGCCCGGAACCGCAGCCGAATAGAATTACTAATGATGAAGATAGCTACAAAAGCTCAATAGTAAAAGTCAGGCCCGGACTGCTGCTGATAGCGAACAAAAAGATCAGGATATATCCGTCGCCACCTATATTGTCAGGCCGAATGCTGTGCGTTCGTACTTCGTAATTTTCAATTAGAAATCAATCCAACACTTAATGGTGAAGAACTTATTCGATAAAATAAATTGTAAAATTTTTTAATCTGCCGGCAAATTCATTTTTTTTAAGAATGCAGTATAGCGGGGATCATTTTTCAGGTTTTTCAAAAGAGGATCCCCCTTAAGAAAAACCAGCCACCCGTCATTTTTTTCATATGCATTTTTCAACCATATAAAAGCTTTATCTTTTTCTCCACGGAAAGCATAAAGTTCAGCTAAAAGATAACTCCATTCATTTTGAAATCTGTCACTGAAATCTCTTAAAACTTCATCGGCTTCTTTGTGCCGATTGGCAGCATAATAGGCCATTGCCATTCCAAAGATTCTGAATACTTCAAGATTTTCCTTTTGCATTTCTTTCAAAGCCATTTCTGGTTTTCCCATCAACAGGTAACTCCGGCCCAAATACAAATGAGCTCTTTGAAACTGAGGATTTAATTCAAGGGTTTTTTTAAAATATGCAATGGATTCATCAAGACGGCCGGCATGAGTGAGTATATTGCCAAGATTTAAAAAATAGAGCGGCTTCAGAGGATCAATCTCAATACATTCTTTCATTAATCTGATTGCATTATCCCACCGGCCAATGGCAAAGTAAAGACCTCCTCCCAGACTATATAATACGTCAGCATTTCCAGGTTCCAGGCTTAGGGCTTGTTGATAATTGTCTTCTGCCCACTTCCATTCAAAATCCTGATACAAATTCAAATCGCCCAATTCAATATAGCCTATTGCAAGATTTTTATTAAGTGCTATTGACTTCAGCGCAGCTTTTCTTGCTTTTTCACGGCCCTCTCTCCGGTCTATATAATTTTGCCATGACTGTCTTGAAATGGCATTGGCGAGTTTTCCCCATGCCAGTGCATCTGTAGAATCGATAATCAATGCCTGGGTATAAAAATCAACTGCTTTGGCAACATTTTCTTTATCCAGTTTATCAAAAAAATAATTTCCCTGAAGTATAAGATTATAAGCATCAATATTACCAGTTCCAGATATTTTTACTGAGGGAACTTCGAAAAGTTTCAGTTTCAGTTCCTGAACAACAGCACCAGCTATATCATCCTGCAATTTAAAAATATCTTCTAAGTCCCGATCATACGTTTCGCTCCACAAATGTGAGCCATCAGCTGCTCTTATTAATTGAGTTGTTACCCGAATCTTATTTCCTTCCTTGCGAACACTGCCTTCCAGTATATGTGCTACACCCAATTTTTCTGCTATACTTCGCAGGTCTTCATTCTTTCCTTTGAAAGAGAAAGAAGAAGTACGGCCAATCACTTTCAATTCAGGAATTTTTGCAAGAAGATTCAGAAGTTCTTCACTTAGTCCATCAGAAAAATATTCCTGGTCCTTGGCGGCACTCATATCAACAAAAGGCAGAACGGCAATTGATTTGTCAACAGCCGAAATATTTTTAGTCCAAAAATTTTTATAAATAAATAAACCAGCCACAAATAGTAGGATAATTGAAACTGCCGCAATGATATTTCGTTTCTGAACATTTATTTTCTTCAGTTTTCCTTCCATCTTTTTCCGCTGCGGCACAAACAATCCATCATTAGTTAGTGCAAACACTTCCATTGGCTTACCCACATTCTTAAAATTAAATTGCCCCAGTGATTTAGCAGTGATGGAATTATTGTTCTTTATTTTATTATGAACTTCTTCGGAAATAAGAATTGTATTTTCCTGTCCAAGTGATTGAACCCTTGAAGCCACATTTACTCCATCACCCAACGCCTTTCCATCTTCAAAAAAAACTTCACCAATGTGCAAACCAATACGAAGAGGAACCACCGGATCAGTCTTCAACTCTTTTTGAACTGCTAAGGAACAATTAACAGCATCGGTAGCGCTGGAAAAAATGCAAAGGCTTCCATCTCCATAATAATTTAATACCTGGCCATTAAAATGTGTGACCCATTTTTCAAGCGTAGAATTATAATGTTTGATGACTGACACGGCCTTCTCTTCATTTTGCTGCATCATAGCCGTGTACCCGACTATGTCGGTAAACATGATGGCAGCGAGCTGGCGGGACTGAGTCATTGAATTGATATAGAGTTCTATTTTTTGAAGTCATTTGTTTATGAATACTGATTCAAATAGTATTCTGACGCACAACGTTGGCGCATTTCACAGGCCGATCTATTAAAACGGTTCTGCGGCCGGGCAATAACTAAGATACACCTTTATTTTCAGCGAGGCCGGCACGCAGAGGCTTGTGCAAAGTGCCGTGTTGTGCGTTTGTGCTATTAAACTATTCCAAATGATATTCTTTTTTTATCAACTCAATTAGGTTTTCTGCTTTCTGACACCTGACCAATCCCAACTTTTGTGTCCAATTGAAGGTTGCATAAAGGTATTGAGCTCTGGTAAGAATTTCATTGATCACCAGCGGGTCTTCCGTCAATAACTTTGTTGATTCACCTTCCGGCATTTTTTGGTCTTTGGTAATTTGCAACAAAATGGCAGCATCGAATAGTTTGGCCATTGAAATAAAATAGTCATCGATTCTCGTCGTAATCCGCTCATTATAGTTACTAATTTGTTTTAGTGAATTATAATAATAAGAAACACTATCTGCTACTTTTTGCTTATGAATCAGGCGTAAATAACCGGAAGATTTCATTTGATCGTACGTCCGCTCATTCGCAAAAAGTAAATCTTCTCTCATAGTAAATATCCTTGCCAGGAAATATATTTTGTTTGCGTTTATTTTTCTTTCCGGGCTTTTTAACAGAAAGGTTAGTGAATCGACAACCCCTAATGCCATTTTGGTATTCCTGGTATAATTTTTATAAGAACCCGTATCATACTTCAGGTCATCCAACATGTTTTTCATATAAATCTTTTCTCTATCCCGTTCTATTTTATGTTCCAGCTGGTACTCTGCCAAAAAACCGCAGAAAACAGCCAGGAACAACATTAAAAATTCCCAGAAATAAGATTTCCATTTTTTCTTATGATGAGGTTTCGCTGCGTCGTGTATGATGATGTACTTCCATATTTTTAATTGACCTTAACTGTTAATTATACTTTTTTTCCACCTGTTTAAGTATCAGATTTTTTAAGACCTTGTATCCTGTCGTATCATTCAGGATCGGATGGGGAGCTCCATCAATTACCTGCATATGGACAAAGGGAGATTTTGCGGTAGTCAATTCATTGTAGTATGTTAAGCCCTGATTTAACGCCCCGACTTTGTCATTTCCACCATAAATTAAATATACCTTCGTTTTTGGATAATAATAATTTCCCCCATAAGAAATACTGCTGTTTTTATAAAGGTTCGTATAAGTTGTATCGCAAAGCATACAGGGGCCCTTTGTTTTAGCATCAAAACCAAAACTAAGATCAATTGCTGTTTTGGCGGGATTGGAATAGTGCATATAGTAATTTAAAGAATCCTTATCAAAACAACCAATATCTAGCCGGCCCATCCAAAAGCCCCCAAAAATAATTGCCGAATTGGTGATCTTATCCATTCCATAAAAGCTTAGCATATAGGCAATTTGTGCTGCGCCCCCTGATCCGCCAAAAAGTACAAATGGCTTACTTTTATCAGTCAATTCATTGAAGATGTACTTTGTTATAGTAGCAGGATGAACAGCTAGCTTTTTAAATCCCTCATATTTTCCTTTGCTCCCAATAAACCATCCCTTATCCCATTTTATTTGAATAACGCGGAAGCCTGCTTTCCTTATTTCGGAAATAAATTTGGCGCCTAGGTCACTATCGCTTGCGTACCGGTTTCCCAGACCGCCTGAATACATTACAACAGTTCCCAACCAATCTCCAATTGGTTCGTCAATTTTTATAATTCCTCCCTGTGGTTCTGCTATCAACTTCGAGCGGGTCGTAAACTGTAAGCATTTGTCACATTTAATTGAATCATTTACAGCACTCACAGTTATCTCACCTACATCTAGTTTAGAAATGTTATTAAGACCTGCTTTAGGAATGCAAGAGGGGATAAAAAGCAAAATTTGGATAAGGACTAATTTGGTTAAATGCTTTTGCATAATCTCAAGTTTTATACTCCCGGTTTGGAACTTTTATAAGGCTTTGTTTATGGAATAAGTGAGCGGTTTTAATTTTGCAATCACTTTAATAAGTCAATGTAATCATTTTTTGAAACATAACTTTATCGGGCCATATTGCTATCAATGTCGGCGCTTTGCGGAGGCCGATCAATTAAAACGGTACTGCGGCCGTGCGATAACTAAGAGACATCTTTATTTTCGGCGAGGCCGGCACGCAGAGGCTTGTGCAAAGTGCCGTGTTATCGGCTGCCCTTATTTCTGTCCATTTGAGTTGTCCATATTTACTGTTATTTTGAGACCTTGCTTTCTATCCACTTATTAATTTTTGTTTCCAAAATAATTAGAGGTAAACAGCCGTCTTTTAAAACTTCATCATGGAATTCTTTGATGTCAAATTTATTTCCCAATTTTTTCTTTGCTCTTTGACGCAACTCAATAATTTTTAACTCACCCACTTTGTAACTCACTGCCTGCCCTGCTAAAACCATATACCGTTCTATACGTTGTTCAGCCTCAATGGATGATACTGGTTGATTCTCTAATACATAAGCAATGGCTTTTTCACGGCTCCAACCTTTGTAATGGATACCTGCATCAACAACTAACCGAACCGCCCTTTCTATTTCACTATTTAATCTGCCCAGATATTGATATGGGTCTGTGTACATACCTAATTCAGTACCTAAGCTTTCAACATACAATGCCCATCCTTCACCAAAAGCACTTGTCCAATATACTTTTCTAAATTCAGGAATATCGGCTTCCTGTTGAATAGCTACCTGATAGTGATGACCTGGAATGGCTTCATGCATAAATAGAGACTCCATCATAAAATAATTGTATTTAACCGGGTCACGCACTACCTCATAAAAAATGCCCGGTCTTGTTCCATCTCTTGCTGGCTTCATGTATTGAGCATTAGCTCCCGCAGCCCGAAATTTTTCTGTAGCTCTTACCTCAAACTTTGCTTTTGGTGTTAAATTGAAAAGGATGCTTAGCTGTGGCGACATTTTATCAAGAAAACTTCGGAATCTATCCAATACTTCCTCTTCCGTTTTAAACGGAAAAAATTTAGGGTCGGTTTTTACATATTCAAAAAAAGACTTTAAATCGCCTTTAAAGCCCACTTGTGTTTTTACAGTTTCCATTTCTTTGCGAATAAGAGCAACTTCACTGAGTCCAAAATTAAAAATTTGTTCGGCTGTAATGTTGGTTGTGGTGTAATACTTTAGCCATAATTCATACTCTTTCTTCCCCTTAGAATTAGCTAAAAGCCCGGATGTTTTTCTTGATTTGGGAATATAATCTGTAACTATATAATCATGCAATTTTTTATACGCTGGTTTAATACTATTTTCAATAGCATCTGAATAGTCTTTTTTTAATTGAACTGCAGAAGCACTATCTAAGTTGGCTGGAAGTTTTAGTAAAGGTTTATAGAAAACATTTTCCTGAGCTGTACCTTCAAATAATGGTTTTAATTGAGGTGGAACTTTTTCCATCGCAGCCTTTGGATTTGTATTATTTTGCTCAACCCCCTTTTTCATATTAGCAATGGCTTGGTCAACCCAAGTTTGAAAACCTTTCATACGGCTAATAAAATCTCTATAATTTTTTTCGGTATTAAAAGGAATAAAGCCTGCTCCCGAACCTAGGGTTGCAAACCGGGTTGGAAAACTAAATACGAATTGGTCAACAGGTCTGTAAAATCCCAATAAATTATTTAGTCTTTCGTTTTCTGATTTCAGTTTGTAAGTAAGCATATCAACACTCAATAACTCAGATGCTTTTAAGCCTGCATTGTTGATGACAGCTAATTGGCTGTGATATTTTTGATTGAGTGCTTTTGCCTTCTTGATATATTCCTCGCTGATAGTAATTTCAAGTTGGCTATTGTAATCGTTGATACCTGCTTCTGTGGCTTCTAATGGATTTAGTGCATAATATTCCTTTGAATACTGTTTTAATAATTCTCCAAGTTGAAACGGTGGATTTGTCTTAAATGAAGATTGAGAAAAACTTATCAGTGTCAGTAAAGCTAAGGTTGCGATTAATATTGTTCTTTTCATTGTTTATTATTCTTTGTTAGTGATGGTAAGTTTGTTTGTCGGTGTGTCGTCTTAAGGTTGCCGATAACGTTCGAGCATTGCTGCAGTTGAGGAATTGACCAACTGTCTGCCCAGAACTGAAGCTAAATTAACAAACAAAAGTTGATGTTTAGAATTAATGATTGGTAGAATTCCGTCTGCCGGATATAAAGCTTGGATATGTCGAGCTAATCATTTGCAATATTCCAAGTGGTCAAAAAAGCGAGTTGTATTTGATTGGAAAGTAGCTCATAATTTATTTTATCAGGAGTGTCTGTCGGTTGATGATAGTCTTTACTAAAGCCACAATCAATTCTGATGAAAGGAACTCCTTTTAAATAAAAAGGATATTGGTCTGAACCTAAAAGCCTTCTTTGCATATACTGTGGCTGCTCATAGTAAGTGTCAAGTTTTAATTTTCCTAACTTTTCATTTGCTGTAAATAAAGCATTGCGTAAACCTCGGTTAAGCGTATCTACTACTAAAATATATGCATAACTACTGTCTGCTCTTTTCCCACTATAAAAGGTATCGACACGTCCCATCATATCAATATTTAAAACTGCCCGAGTTTTTTCAATAGGAAATAATGGGTTGGCTGCTAAATGGTAAGAACCCAATAAGCCTTTTTCTTCACCAGTGTATGAAGCAAAAATAATAGTACGTTTTGGTCTGAACCCTTTTTCTATTGCTTTGTTCATTAACATGGCTATTTCCATAATAGCTACCGTACCACTAGCATTATCAACAGCGCCATAATAAATATCCTTTCCATCTCTTCCAACATGGTCGTGATGGGCAGACAGGATTATACAACCTGCTGAGCTATCAGTTCCGTTGATAACTCCAATAACATTAGGTGCTTTTTCTTCCGTTATATCAATTTGAATATGGCAGCCAATAGTAGTGTTTATAGTAAAAGATTGCGGGCGAAGTTTTTTTGTGATGTCTTGAACTAAACTTTTAATTGTTTTATTAGAAGTTGCTAAAAGCTCATTGGCTCTTTCATCTGAAAGCACAAGAACGGGCAGGTTGTTATTACGAATAAATGGATTTTTATACACAGTCTGAAAAGATGATTTTCTTTGTACTAAAGACTCTGCTGCAAATCTGTGGTTATAAACCAATATTAGCACAGCCCCTTTTTCCCTCAGTATGTTTTGATAAGAAGAAATTATTGCGGCTTGCTTTGTGCCCGACAATAAGTAAGTACCAGTACTATCCTGTGGTTGTCCGGTCAAAAGTAAAACCGCTTTACCTTTCACATCAATATTGGCAAAATCATTGGAAAGATTATTTTCAATCCCATATCCGGCAAAAACAACCGGAATATTATTTAATTGTACCGTTTCAGCGTTACGCATTCCAAAAGCCCAGCCATTCCAATTTTCATATTTATTATTCCCAATAATGAATTCAGATTGTAAAAGGTTCTTTTTATAAGCATCGACGGTTTGAAAATAACTTGTCCCGTTTTTATAAGGTGCTACTAAATGATTTTCTTTAAAACAATTGACTACATATTCAGATGCTAAGGTATCGCCACGACTACCCATTACCCGACCTTCTAATTGTTCACTTGCTAAATAATAAAGGTTCTTTTTTAACCGTTCAATTGAAACTGTTGATGCAATATTTTGAATTTGTTTTTTCTGTCCAAAGCAAAATGTGCTTATAAGCATTAGTATGCAAGTCAAAATTCTCACCTGTTTTATTTTTGAAGGTTTAAAAAGTCGCTCTAAAATGATGCACAAAACTACAATTTATGATATAAGACGCTGTTCACCAAAAAATATCGCTATTTAAAACGAACCACATAATATTATACATTTTGTATTGTTGTTAGGGCAATCCGATTTTATTCATTTAACAATATTGACCCTTTTTTAGAATGACGGAATTTCATTTATGCTGTATTCATTATTGTCAGCTTGTTAGGAATTTGAAGGCTTTTTATCAAGAATAAGTAGCTGGTCAGCCACTATTTCAGTAACATGTTTTTTATGAAATGAATGTATTTCCGTTTTGCCATTCCATTATTACCACTTTCAGGTAGTATTTATTCCGGATCGCCTCTGATTTTACCATAATGAAAAAGTAATAAGGCCATCCCTGCCTTTTAGCTAAAGACCTTTATTCCCAATAGTCAGTAGTAATCGAAGAGCCCCATGATATATTTCAAAAATCGCTGAACTACGATCCGCATAGGTTTATCTTTCTCCCGGAATCAATACGAGAAGTCATTTCTAAAAAAACCTGGTCTTAAACCCCCATTTTCATTTCCGATACTTTCTATTTTGCCCAATTTTAAAGTAGGTTTGCGGTATTAACCCTTTATTCATGACAGCATATTTTAAAGATAAAGTAGTAGTGGTAACAGGTGGCACCGATGGAATCGGCAAAGCAATGGTTGAATCCTTAATTACTATGGGAGCCAAAGTGGCTACCTGCGGCCGTAACCATGATAAAATATACAGCTTACAGGCTGAATACCCATCGGCACATTTACATACCATGGTGGCCGATGTCAGCAATGAAAATGATTGCCGCCGCTTTATGGAAACTACCCTGAAAGTTTTTGGCGGCATTGATATATTAATAAATAATGCCGGAGTGTCTATGCGGGCATTAGTAAAAGAAACGGATATTGACGTTATAAAAAAAGTGATGGATATCAATTTTTATGGCACCGTTTATTGTACAAAATATGCACTGAATTCAATCATTTCCAGAAAAGGTATCATCGTAGGTGTATCTTCTATCGCCGGCTACAGAGGTCTTCCCGGAAGAAGCGGCTACTCTGCCAGTAAATTTGCCGTTCATGGTTGGCTGGAAGCTATTAAAACAGAACTGATGGCAGACGGTGTACATGTAATGTGGGTATGCCCCGGATTTACTACTTCCAATATCCGCAATGCAGCATTGAGCAAAGATGGAAGCTCCCATGGCGAAACTCCCATGGATGAAAGTAAAATGATGAGCTCAGAAGAATGTGCTGCGCATATATTGACCGCCATTGAAAAAAAGAAACGGACACTGGTACTAACTTTTACCGGGAAAAGAACAGTTTTTATGCAAAAATTTTTTCCAAAATTGGCTGATAAACTTACATTCAAATTTTTCTTTAAAGATGGGAAACTTATTAAATAGTTTTGGGTTGCGGGTGTTGAGTTTAGGGTTTAGGGTTTCGTGTTTTCATTAAATTTTTTTATCATGGCAACTATAACAAAATTTGAAGAGTTGGAAGTATGGCAATTGGCAAGAGACTAGGGTGTAGGGTGTTGAGTTTAGGGTTTCGTGTTATTATTAAATTTATTTAACATGGCAACAATAACAAAATTTGAAGAGTTGGAAGTATGGCAATTGGCAAGAGACTAGGGTGTAGGGTGTTGAGTTTAGGGTTTAGGGTTTCGTGTTATTATTAAATTTATTTAACATGGCAACAATAACAAAATTTGAAGAGTTGGAAATCTGGCTATTGGCAAGAGAACTCGCAAATGAGATATTTGACCTGTTTACTGGCTCGGAAGGCTTTTCCCGGGACTTTAAACTAAAAGACCAGATCAATGGCTCAAGTGGTTCTGTTATGGATAATATTGCTGAGGGTTTTGAAAGAAGTGGAAGAAATGTCCCGATAGCTATCGGGATTATAAACTTCCTTACTTTTTCAAAGGGCTCTGCAGGAGAAGTGAAATCGCAATTATACCGGGCTTTAGACAGAAAATATATTACACAAGAACAATTTGAACGGTTGTACGAAAAAACTGACCTGATCGGCAAAAAGATAGGAGCATTTATTAATTATTTAAATTCCAGTTCGCATAAAGGAAATAAATTTAAAAACAGAAAAAATTGACATCAACACGAAACCCTAAACACGAAACCCAAAACTATAAATTGTTTTGCCCCTTCTAACCCTTACATCAGACATTGGCAGCCCGGATTATCTGGTAGGCGCAGTTAAAGCACAACTGCTGCACCTGAACCCGGAATTTCAAATCATTGATATTTCACATAATATCCCCCCGTTCAATTATCCGCAGGCTGCTTATGTATGCCAGAGTGCGATTAAAAATTTTCCTGATTTTACCTACCATCTTATACTGGTTAATCTGTTTGAGAAAAAACCGGAACAATTGTTACTGGCATTTCATAATAATCAATACCTTCTTTGCGCTGATAATGGTTTGATCACGATGATACTGGAAGAAACACCGGAAATAATAATCGGGATACCCTTAGAAAAAACAGCTATAAAAAATACTACCTACCTCACTTCAGTAATGGGCGGTGTGGTAAACCAGTTGGTAAACGGAGAAGCCATTCAGAATATCGGTTTCTCTGATGTTAAGTACCTGGAGAAACATCATCTGAGACCCATCCTGGGAAATAATTCTATTGAAGGGCAGATCATCTTTATCGATAGCTTCGAAAATGTAATTGTCAACATCACCCATGAGCAGTTTGAAGAGCAGCGTAAAGGCAGAAGTTTTCGCATTTTCTTTAAACGGGATGAAACAATTGACAAAATCAGTGAAAGCTATGCCGATGTAGCTGAAGGTGAAAAACTGGCTATGTTCAATAGTGCAGGTTTTCTTGAAATTGCTATTAATAAAGGCAATGCAGCGGGTCTCTTTGGCCTCAAAGGCTTTTCCGAAAAATTGAGACAGGGGCAACTTTCCTATCAAACTATTAAAATTTTCTTCGAATAACACGAGGATAGCCTATCATCTTTTCGGAAAAAAGTGTATCCTTACCTATTCGCTTTTCCGGGTAGCTTTACGCCCCTGTTCCTTTTTATCCAATTGCCGAGAGTTTAAAAATTAAAAACAATTCGATAACTTTTCACAGCAGTATTTTCCTGCAACAGCTTGGTTTGATTGAAGATTTGTCACTTTTTTTGTCTTGAAACAAAAAAAGTATCCAACGAAAATTTCATGGCATACGCCATTGCTCAGCAGTCTTTGGCTTCGCTCGCCCCCTTTTCCATTGGATCCTCGTCCTGTTATTTTTTCATTCGATTCAGTTGTAAAATGTGCAAGATTATATTTTTTTTTCTGACCAAAGCAGTACTACTATATCGAGTAAGACTCATTTGTTTATTTGTTTGATTCCATCGGTATAAACCCCTGTATGATTTATAAAATATTGGTTTTACAATTTCGTTCTGAAAAACAGACCTTTATACCCTGCTGCGGGTGAACTGAATATCCCTATTTTTGCTTTCTTTTAACCCTTCGGCAGGCTTCCACGACAAACGTCGGGACAGGCAGGGTTTCATATGAATTATAAAACCAATTGTTTAGCTTATGAACTTCAGAAAAGTCAATAACATTACTGGTTGGGCTGTGTTTTTACTTGCATTAGCCACCTATTTTCTTACCCGAGAAGCAAGAGGTAGTCTCTGGGATACCGGAGAATTTATTGCCAGTGCCGATAAATTGCAACTGCCCCACCCTCCCGGCGCGCCTTTATTTGTACTATTAGGTCGTTTTTTTATTATCCTTTTTGGTGATAATGGACATAGTGCTGCCAGTGCAGTAAACTTTATGAGTGCATTAGCCAGTGCCGGCACTATCTTATTTCTTTTCTGGAGCGTAACTCATTTTGCCCGTAAAATGTTTGTCAATACCGGTGAGCAATTAACCGCTTCACAAACTTTTACTACCATGGCTGCCGGCGCTGTAGGTGCTTTAGCTTATACGTTCAGCGATTCATTCTGGTTTAGTGCTGTGGAAGGTGAGGTATATGCGCTTTCTTCTTTCTTTACCGCACTAGTTTTCTGGGCTATGCTGAAATGGGAACATGCCGATGAACATGCAGGCAATGACTTGTCAGCCAGGGTAAGAAGTGACCGATGGATCGTTTTTCTATTTTTTATGATGGGTCTTTCAATTGGCGTTCACTTATTAAACATATTGACTATTCCTGCCATTGTAATGATCTATTACTATCGCCGTTACCAGGTTTCTACCAAAGGTGCAATTATTGCATTCCTGCTGGGTTGCCTGATTACCGGTATCGTACAACTTGTCGTTATTCAATATACAATGAAAGGAGCAGGTCTATTCGATATATTCTTTGTCAATTCATTGGGATTGCCTTTCTTCTCCGGCTTTGCTTTCTATTTTATTGCATTAGCCGCTCTTATAACATGGGCTTTACGTTTCGATGAAAAAAATACACCCAAAACAAAACTGATCATCTTCTTTATCCTATTCCTTGGTTTGTCTTTGCTGCCATTTATTGTAAGCCTTGGTTCCGGTGGTGCTAAAGTTTTTAAATTCTTATTGGTGGGCGGTTTAGCTACGGTTGCCGGTTATTTTTTAAAACCAGGTGCTATAAGAATTTTAAAATTATCTCTTTGGTGTTACGCCTTTATGATGATTGGTTATTTTATGTACTTCACTGCACTGATCCGTTCCAATGCCAATCCATCTATTGATATGAACAATGTTGATAATCCAATCAACCTTGTTTATTACCTGAGCCGCGAACAATATGGCGAAGCTCCATTGGTAAGAGGACCACATTTTGCCGCCAATTATAAATATGGATCTGATGGATATGTGGAACTGAAAGATGGTGAGATGAAATATATAAAGGGAAAGGATAAATACATTCCAACCGGGCGGGAAAAGAAACCGCAGTATGAAAGTTCTGATATACAATGGTTTCCGAGGGTGTGGGATTCAAGCAATGATCAGTATCATGCCGATTTTTATGCTGAATGGTTAGGTCTTGAACAGGACCAGCAAAGTGGAAAATATACAGCACCCTCCTATGGTGACAATATGGTTTGGTTTTTCAGTTACCAGATGAGCCATATGTACTGGCGATACTTTATGTGGAATTTTGCCGGCAAACAAAATGATATTCAGGGTCTCGGTAATAAACGGGATGGCAACTGGATAAGTGGCTTTTCGTTTATGGATAATAACCGGTTGGGTGATCAAAGTAAATTACCCGATAGTATTAAAAATAATAAAGCCCGCAATACTTTATTCATGTTACCCTTCTTATTGGGTATTATTGGTTGTGTATACCAGTTCTTTAAAAAGAAGAATGACTGGATTGTGAGCTTCCTGCTTTTTTTCATGACAGGTATTGCAGTAGTGATGTACCTGAATCAACCCGGTAACCAGCCACGTGAACGGGATTATGCATTTGTAGGATCGTTTTATGCTTTTGCTATCTGGATAGGTCTTGCCGTGGTTGCTTTTGTAAAATTGGCCAAAGAAAAAGCAGACAAACTTAGTTTTCAAAATATGCTGGTTGGTGGAAGCATCCTTACTTTCTTTGTTACATTCATGAGTAGTTTTCCCGGACCAGGCGGTGCAGCCCTGATGACCTCTATTTTTGCAACAGCATTATATGCTGGCCTCACAGCTGGTGTTACTTTCCTGCTTAGGGCGATTTCATCAGGTGGGCAAAATGATAGAACACTTAATCTGGCTACCACGGTTATTTGCCTGGCAGTACCATTATTGATGGCACAACAAGAATGGGATGACCATGACAGGAGCAGCAAGACTACCGGCCCGGATCTTGCAAAAGATTACCTGGAAAGTTGTGCACCCAATGCAATCATATTCACCTTTGGAGATAATGACACCTATCCATTATGGTATGCACAGGAGGTAGAAGGAATCCGTCCGGATATACGTGTTATCAATAATAGTTTATTGGGAATAGACTGGTATATCAACCAGCTTCGCTATAAAGTAAATAATGCTGATTCATTAGATGTATTATGGACACCCGAACAAATAGAAGGGCATAACAGGGAGTTTCTCCGTTATAAATTACAGGGAGAAGCCACTGAATATTATGACCTCTATGATGTAATGAAAAATGTATTGGGTAAACCAAATTATGATCCGGAAACAAAACGTGATGTAGGTTTTGGAAGTTTTCCGGTTGCAAAATTTAAAGTGCCGGTAAATATTGATATGGTAAAAAAGAATGGCACTGCTAATCCAACAGATAGTGTTTTTGCTGAGATGAGATTTGAGATACCGCAAAAGAAATTAAACGAAGGCCTGGTACGAAGCGACTTTATTATTCTGAACATTATCGCTTCCAATGCAGCCAATGGCTGGAAACGTCCTATTTATTTTACTTCGCCGATGGGTGAACTTGGTTTTGATCAATACTTACGTAAAGATGGAATGTCCTACCGTCTTGTGCCGGTGCTAACAAAGCAACCACAAGTTAACTGGGTTACTGACGATGCACTCCGCCAGATGAGACTGGGTGGTACACAGATCAGGGATAATAATACAGACACAATGTATAATAACCTGATGACGAAATATGAATTTGGTGGTGCTGATAAGAAAGGTGTTTATTTTGATGAAGAAAATCGTCGTCATATCCTTAACCTTCGGGCATTGTATTCCGAAGCAGCTGGTAATATGGCTGATCTTGGAAAAAAAGAAGAAGCCGGTAAGCTGATCGATAAAGTAGATAAAGGAATTGATCCGGCTAATTTGCCCTATGGTTTGGTAAGCCGTTACAATAGTCATAACCAGACAACCATGCTGTACCTGGAAGCTTGTTATAAAGCTGGCAAAGCAGAACTGGCAGAGAAAATAAGACTAAACTTACGCAAGGATCTTACACAGCAACAAAAGTATTATGCGTATATCCGTGAAAGCAAACCAGAACTTTATGGAGGATTTGAAAGATCTGAAGCACCGATCAATGATATCATGCTGCAGGTACTGGATATGATCGAAAAAAAATATGCACCGCAGGTTCAGGCTAAGCCAGCTACAGAAGGCCCGGCTATTATTAACAATACATTAAAACCTGATAGTGCTGCAAAAAAAGATAGCGGTAAATAAAAAAATTAATAGCTTTTACTAAATTGCATGAAGCCCCGGTAATCCTGAATATACAGATGGATTACCGGGTTTTTTTTGAACAAAACCATTGTTAAGTTGTTCTCATAATTATACCAATAATAGTTCATAAATAGACCCAATTATTGAACCACAATAGGCACATAAAACACATAAGAAAAACACATAGAAGAACCTATGTGTCTACCTATTGTTTCCTATCTTCCTATGTGGTAAAAGCAAATGATTCCTACATTTTATTGACCCTATGAAGTATAAAAAGTATTAGATAATAAAAATACATTTTTGCACGCAGCCTGTCCCGCCTTTGCGGGAGATAGAACGGACCTGCCTACCGGCATGCAGGTTGAATAGATGAACAGTTTATATAATAAATCAAAATCATTTATTTCTGCGTAGCAGAAAAATCAGTGTTCATCCGTTTAGTCCGTGTTATCCGTGTTCCTGTATTTTGTATTAAAATGAGTTTGCTCTGAAAGTTTTTGTTAAGATCAGTTGGAAAAAATGTATTTGTCGTAATTTGTATCGCTATGAGAGGATTTCACTTCACAAAATTTGATGCGGAAAGCGAAGGAAAAAGCAAGTTTGATCAGCTGCTTAACCTTTTTATGCAACTACTCACGTATACCAGTGGTGATGTGAGTGAAGCCATTCAATGGATGAATGAATTGGATAAGCAGTATAAACTGACCGATGATGAATACGGCATGGGCGATTTTATTGAAGAATTGAAAGAAAAAGGTTACCTGACTGATAAAAATGAACAGGGTGAAATAAAAATTACACCAAAAACTGAACAGGGAATAAGAAGAAGCAGCCTGGAAGAAATATTTGGGAAGCTAAAGAAAACAAAGCAAGGTGATCACCACAGTTTCAAACCGGGTCAAGGTGACGAACTAAACCCCGATACCCGGCAATTTCAGTTTGGTGATATGCTGGAACAAATTGATTTTACTGAAAGTATCCGTACTGCACAGATCAAACATGGTATCGATAGTTTCCGGATGCAGGAAGAAGATCTTTCTATCAGAGAAACAGATTTCAAAGCACAGACTTCTACGGTACTGATGATTGATATTTCCCACTCCATGATTTTATATGGTGAAGACAGGATCACCCCTGCCAAGAAAGTGGCTATGGCATTGAGTGAACTGATAAAAACAAGATATCCAAAAGACACATTGGATATTGTAGTATTTGGCAATGATGCCTGGCCGATTGAAGTAAAAGACCTCCCCTATTTACAAGTCGGTCCTTATCATACCAACACTGTTGCCGGTTTGGAGTTAGCCATGGATATTTTACGAAGAAGAAAAAATCCGAATAAGCAGATATTTATGATTACCGATGGCAAACCAACCTGTTTGAAAATTGGTAAGCGTTATTATAAAAATAGTTTTGGGTTAGACAGAAAAGTAGTTAATCGTTGTATCAATTTAGCGGCGCAATGCAAGAAATTAAAAATACCCATCACCACTTTTATGATTGCCACCGATCCTTACCTGCAAAAATTTGTACAGGAGTTTACGGAGATGAATAATGGAAAAGCTTTTTTTGCTTCGCTGGATAAGTTGGGAGCATTTATTTTTAAGGATTTTGAAAGTGGGAAGAGGAAGACGGTGTATTAAATTTTGCCGGGAAGGCGGTAAGACGGTAAGAATAAAAAAAAACTTACCGCCTTACCGTCTTACCAGCTATGAATATTAATAAAATAAAAAAACCTGGCGAACTCAAAGCAAAAGAAAGACGGTGTATTAAATTTTGCCGGGAAGGCGGTAAGACGGTAAGAATAAAAAAAAACTTACCGCCTTTCCGTCTTACCGGCTATTAATAAAAAAATAAAGAAAATACTTTCCGACTTACCGGCTATGAACATAAAAAAAATAACACAATGTACCTGCTAACAGAATATGAAGAATGGCTATGTAAAGAAATTGTTGATTGTGCCTACAAAGTACATAAAGAATTAGGAGCAGGATTACTTGAAAAGGTGTATGAAGTTTGTTTTTGTCATGAATTAGCTAAAAAAGGAATTAAGTTCAGAAGACAAGTTAATCTACCTATATATTATGATGGACTTGAATTTGATGAGGGATTAAGAATGGATGTTTTAGTAGATGAAATAATTATCTGTGAATTAAAAGCTGTTGATGAAGTAAATGTTTTATGGCAGGCTCAGATTATGAGTCACCTCAAACTAACAAAAAATAATATAGGTTTTCTTATAAATTTTAATGTCCCATTAATAAAAAACGGAATCAGAAGATTTTGTATTGAATAAAAAAAGAGAGGGCTTACCGCCTTCCCGGCTTCCCGGCTTCCCGGCTATAAACATAAAAAAAAGAGAGGGCTTACCGCCTTCCCGTCTTACCGGCTATGAATATAAAAAACATAAAAACCCTCGGCGAATTAAAAGCAAGCGGCTACCAACCAAGAAGTATCAAAGAAGAGATACGGCAGAATCTGATTGCGAAACTGAAAAACAATGATCCCACTTTCTCCGGAATTGTTGGATATGAAGACACGGTAATACCTGATGTGGAAAGGGCGCTGCTCAGTAAGCATAATATTTTGTTTCTTGGATTAAGAGGCCAGGCTAAAACCAGGATGGCCAGGCAAATGACAACTTTGCTGGATGAATACATACCCTCCATCGCAGGGAGTGAAATAAATGATGACCCAATAAACCCTGTTTCAAAATATGGTCATGAAGAAATTGCCACACATGGTGATGAAACGGCCATACACTGGATTCACCGCAGTGAACGATATGGAGAAAAATTAGCCACCCCCGATGTTAGTGTCGCCGACCTGATTGGCGATATTGATCCTATCAAAGCAGCGAACTTAAAACTAAGTTTTGCTGATGAAAGAGTGCTTCACTACGGAATCATTCCAAGAAGCAACAGGGGGATATTTGTAATTAACGAATTGCCTGATTTACAGGCCAGAATACAGGTTGCCTTATTTAATATTTTAGAAGAAGGAGACGTGCAGATCCGTGGTTTTAAATTAAGATTACCCCTCGATATACTTTTTGTTTTTACAGCAAATCCCGAAGACTATACCAATCGTGGCTCCATCGTTACTCCGCTCAAAGACAGGATAGAAAGCCAGATATTGACACACTATCCAAAATCATTGGAGAATGCGTTGGAAATAACCGAACAGGAAGCTACCATCAGTGATGAACAAAAGGCAAGGGTGAAAGTAAGTGACCTGGTAAAACGATTGATTGAACAAATAGCATTTGAAGCCAGGGCCAGTGAGTTCGTTGATAAAAAAAGTGGTGTTAGCGCCAGGCTCACCATTTCTGCTTTTGAAAATGCAGTAAGCTCTGCTGAAAGAAGGGCTATCATTAATAACGAAATACAAACACAGGTATGGATGAATGACCTGGTTGGTATCATCCCCTCCATTACCGGTAAAGTAGAACTGGTGTATGAAGGTGAGCAGGAAGGCCCTTACCAGGTAGCCATGAACCTGGTGGACAAAGCAATCCGTACACAATTTGTTCAGTACTTTCCCAATCCTGATTCGTTGAAAAAAAGAAGGAATACGGGTAAGCCTTCTCAGCAATCGGAGAAAGAGGAAGAGAACCCATATCGTTCTATTACCAGCTGGTTTGATAAAGGAAATAACCTGAATATGTCGTTCAATACCAGCGATACCGATAAAATTTTATTACTGTACAAAGTTGACGGCCTTCATTCCCTGGTTAAGAAACATTTCCCTAAATTAAACGAAGAACAGGCAGCCCTGATGATGGAGTTTGTATTACATGGCCTTTCCTCCTACTCTCTTATCAGCAAAAAAATATTTGAGAACAAAGTGGAATTTAAAGACCTGATGGGTAGTATGATGAACTTTACCGAGAAGGATTTTGAGTTTGATGAAGAAGCGTAATGGGAAAGTTAACTGGTTAATTGGTTAATTGGTTAATTGGTTAATCGGGAAATACCGTTATAAAGAAGATTACTGTACCAGAAAATATTTCAACACAGAGATACTGAGATAAGGAGTTACACAGAGAATGGATTAACCTTCTCTGTGTAACTCAATTCCTCCTTTACTCTGTGTTGATTTTTTTTTGAGAGTTTCATCAATAAAAAGTGTTTCAACACAGACTTGTATACCGGTTTATCCACCGAAGCAATGCGAAGGTGGGCAGGCAGGGATACTGAGATTAGGAGTTACACAGAAAATTGATTAACCTTCTCTGTGTTCTTCAATTCCTCCTTTACTCTGTGTTGATTTTTTACTTTTGACAGATTCAATAATTATTTCAGCAACCATCCCAGCTTAAGGCCAAAAGTAAAGGAGAGACCCGGGCTTCTTCCAACTCTTGCATTGGCATAATTAAAAGCAGTCGCATCATCATAATAGCCGGAATAAATATCTTCATAACTGTCTTTCTTATTATCAAACCCATAGCCAAGACCCTGATATATGTCCAAAACAAGTTTATCACCCAATACCCATTGTCTTCCAACTTCCAATTGTAATGCGCCAAAATTTACGTTTTGTTTCCCCACTTCATACCTATTATTTCCTTTATTTACAATCTTGTTTTCTTTATAAGCTCCAAGGTATACAATAGGTTTTACATAAGTGCCCTGCATAATATGTGTGGCTTTGGACTTGCCAAACAAAATAAAATCAGGTAGTTTACCAAACTTGAAACCACCCGTC
This sequence comes from Chitinophagaceae bacterium, assembly GCA_031372465.1. GTDB lineage: Bacteria > Bacteroidota > Bacteroidia > Chitinophagales > Chitinophagaceae > JJ008. The sequence goes on from JANMLJ010000174.1 coordinate 20,624, forward strand.
ACAAAAACACCGAAAGGATTTCTTTTAACCTCGCCCAATTGATTGTTACCAGAATAGTAGTCCAGTATTCCGGCTTTACCGGCACCAATAATGCCCAATGAAAGTTCAAATCCTTTACCAACACCGGTGCTTTTTTCAAATCCTATCTCCATATAGCCATATAAAGCAGAAAGGAAATTCAGCTTTACTGCTTTATTAAGTTGACCGGCATACCGTTCAGGATCTTTCAGGTTGTCTTCAAATTTTTGTTCTTTTCCGTTTTGAAATACTATTTTTTTAACCCTGTCAGATTCTAATACATAAATAGGACCATCGGGATTATTGAATTCCCTGTACTTAATTTCGCTGGAGCCTATTTCAATTATTTTGGCTTCCACTATTTTTCCGTTATTCCGGTAAATCTTATCCTGGCTTTTACCAGCCATCGATAAAAAGAAAAGGGCGGCGGATAGAATCAGTATTTTTCTCATAAAAATGATTTTAGGTTTTAAGGCAATGGAAAGGGAAAAAACGTTGCACCAGTAATGTTAAAGAATATTAACTTCTCTTTCGAGCGTAATGTCAAATTTTTCAAGCACACTTTGTAATATTTCTTCGCTGAGATTATAAATTTCATCGCCTCTGGCATGACCATAATTTACCAATACCAAAGCCTGGTCCGCATGACATCCTGCATCACCAAGCCGAAAGCCTTTCCAGCCACATTGTTCAATCAACCAGGCAGCAGACAGTTTTACATTCCCATTTATTAACTGGTGAGCGGAGATATTGGGGAAATTTTCGATTAATTGTACATTTTGGGCCTGGCTGATCTCAGGATTCTTAAAAAAACTTCCGGCATTACCAATTTTAGCCGGGTCGGGCAATTTGGAAGTACGAATCTTGATTACTGCATCAGAAATAGCTTTTATGCTAAGCTTTTTCACACCCATTTTTTCCAGTTCCTGTTCTATAGCGCCATACCCTGTATGAAAAACCGGTTTTTTATGCAATTTAAACGTAACATTCAAAATCACTAATTTACCTTTTAAATCATTTTTGAACACACTATCCCGGTAACCGAATTCACAATCATTATTGGTAAATGTCACCAGCTTATTGTCTTCGATATGATAAGCTTCCAGGTCCCAGAAGACATCTTCCAGTTCTACACCATAAGCACCGATATTCTGTATAGGAGAAGCGCCGACATTTCCCGGTATAAGTGAAAGATTCTCCACGCCTGCCCAGTTTCGTTGCAGGCAATACAAAACAAACTGGTGCCAGTTTTCGCCAGCACCTGCCTTTACAAATACATAATCATTGTCTTCGTGTAGTACTTTGATACCTGTTATTTCGTTTTTAAGAACAAGACCGTCAACATCTTTGGTCAGGAGTATATTCGTACCGCCGCCGAGTATTAGAGTCGGGAGTCGGGAGTCAATAGTCAGTAGCGTTGAGAGTTCGTCTATGTCTTTAAAGGAGGCAAATTGACGTGCCATTGCAGCTATTCCAAAACTATTATACCGCTTTAATGAA
>JANMLJ010000196.1:0-3871 GCA_031372465.1 Chitinophagaceae bacterium
TTCTAAAGGTGCAAAGGTTTATAACGCAAAATTCCCGGTTACCGGATTTTATACATTGATGAGTATTGATATACGTCCGGCACAACGGGGAATTTATTATGTAATAGTAGGAGATGATAAAGGCAGTCAGTTGGCAAATGGGAAAGTGATGGTGAACTGGTAACACTATAAAATATTTTTAATTAATCCCATCCGCCAATTGGTTGATGGGATTTTTTTAATCCTGCTTAGCTTTTATCCGGGCTAAGGTTTCGTATGATAATTCAACGAAAGAATATTTTCAGGAAAGCAATTTTTTTGATAATTAAGAGTAGAACAACATAATCTTTTGTATTCTTTGCGTCGTTGCCCCTTTGCGCCTTTGCGTGAAATGTACTGGCTGATAAAAAAAGTAATTGATATAATTCAGCCACCTTTGATTAACCTTGCAGCAGGAAAATAAATGGGCAGACTTCATACGATATTAGCAAAACCAGTGCTATGGGCAGCAGCTAAATTTTCTTCAAAACCAAACCGAAAGAGAATTTTTGAGGCTCTGACAAAACTATCCACTTCTATTCATCAACATCCGGGTAAGCGTGGATTAGTAATTCCATTTGAACTTCATGCAGGCAAGTTCATTATTTTTTCTGATCAGCATAAAGGAAACAGAAATGGTGCGGATGATTTTAAACAAGCAGAAACGAATTACCTGGAAGCACTTACCTATTATAACGATAATGACTTTTGTTTTATAAACCTTGGTGACAGCGAAGAGTTATGGGAAAACAGTATTTGGAAAGTTAAAAAATATAATAAAGCTACTTTCGAAGCAGAGAAAAAATTTCTGGAACATAATAACTATGTAAAAATATTCGGCAATCATGATCTGTATTGGGATACCGGCCTTTTTTCCTACTGGCACCTGAAAAGTATGTTTGGTGAAAAAGTAAAAGTATATGAGGGAGTTGTTTTGGAGACGGTAGTCTGTAGCCGGGACCCGATATCTATCGGGTCAGGAGTCAATACGCCGGACTCCAGACCCGATAGATATCGGGTCCCGACTACAGACTCAGTCCTCACTATCTTCCTCACTCACGGTCACCAGGGTGATGCGCAAAGCGATGGGAATTGGTGCAGTAAATTTTTTGTGGCTTATATCTGGGCGCCACTGCAATCGTTATTACGAATCAACCCCAACACACCGGCTAACAATAACGAAAAGAAAACGCTGCACAATATGATAATGTATGATTGGTCAGCAGCGCAAAAAGATATGCTGCTGATAACCGGTCATACCCACCAGCCGGTGTTTCAATCGCTGACACATTTGGAACGATTGTACAAACAATTGCAGTTTGCTGAATATGAAAAAAACGAAGCGAAGATCAAAGAAGTGAAGGGTGAGATATTGAAAAGAGAAAAAGAATTTACCGCCGTATCGGTCGATTATATGAATATGAAGCCTTCTTATTTTAATACGGGTTGTTGTTGTTTTAGCGATGGAGATATTACGGGGATTGAAATTGCGGATGAGTGTATCCGGCTGATTAAATGGACAGAGGTAAAGGGGAAGGCAGAAAGAGAGGTGCTGGAAGAAACAGAACTTTATAGATTACTTACTTTATTATAAAAACATAGACAGATAAGACTCAGTCAATTTCATTAAAGGCTTTTACTTCATGTATAAGGGTGTTGACCTTCGCCAGTATTTCCACCATTTCAAATGGTTTGGCAATAAAATCATTAGCCCCGGCATCAATACAAGTATTGCGGGCATCGGGAAGTGCAGAAATCATTAATACCGGCACATGAACAGAAAGGGGATTGCTTCTAATGCTTCTGCAAATATCAGTGCCGTTTATGCCTGCTATAAGCATATCTAAAATTACTATGTCTGTTTGCTGCTTGCTTAGTATTTGTTCTGTTTGATTGGCATTGCCGAGCAGTGTTACCGAATAGCCTTTATACTCCAGCATCATTTTCAGCATAGTACCAATATCTGGATCATCATCCACTACTAATATGTTTGGTTTCTTTTCCATTATTATTTTTTGTTTCGTTAATAGCGTTCTTTTTTTCAACGCTGAGAACAGGAGACCGCTGAGTTTACGCTGAGAATCTTTGCGAGAACTTCTTATCTTATGTTCTTTACGCTATAAATTTGGTGCCAGTCGAAGAACTTTATTGTTTTGTTTCAGTTGCCAGCGGCAGGATAAATGTAAAAATGGAGCCTTTATCTTTTTCACTTTCAACTTTTATAATGCCATTATGACGTTCAATAATTTCTTTAGCAATAAATAAGCCAATACCAAAGCCGGCATAATTTTCTTCACTTTGCCCAGCGGCTCGGTAAAAGCGATTAAATATTTTTTGCTGGTGTTCCTCGTCAATTCCTATTCCATAATCTTTTATACTAATGGCTGCCTGGTTATCTTTTGCCGCATAAAGTCGCACCTCTACCAAATTATTATCTGGTGAATATTTAATGGCATTATTAATCAGGTTGATAATTACCTGCTCTATCCTGTCTTTATCGCCATATACCGTGCCAGTAAAGTCCTGTGAAATATTAATAGTATGATTGGTATTGGTAAACCTTAAATCCGCTGCCGTTTCAGCTAATAGTTTATCCAGACTGAATAATTCTTTTTGTAATTCTAATTTACCCGATTCTATGCGGGAAAGATCCAGCATCTCAGAAATTAGCCTGCTTAATCTTTTTATCTGGCTATCAATACGCAGCAGCGGAGTTTCTAAAAATGAAGTAGCGGTAACTTCCTGTTCTTTCAGCATCATTAATAGTAGTTGTACATAACCCTTAATGGAAGTAACCGGGGTCTTTAATTCATGACTTACCATTTTCAAAAAATTCCCTTTTAACTGCTCATCGTCTTTTAACTTTTGTATTTCAGTTTTAGAGCCTACCCAGGTTTTTATTTTGCCATCTTCATCTCTTAAAGCAACTGCCCTGGTAAGGTGCCATAAGTATTCCCCATCTTTACGTCGCAACCTGTTTTCAGTTTCATAATCCTGGCCGGTGCTTATACATTCCTCCCAATGGGTTTTATTTTTTCCCCAGTCATCGGGATGAACAATTTTTTGCCATCCATTGCCTTTTAATTCTTCAAAAGAGAATCCGGCATAATCGAGTAATGTTTTATTAAAATAATTTTTATTCCCTTCGGCATCAGAAGTCCATACTTTTTGCGGCATTAATTCTGCCATCTGCCTGAATTGTTTTTCGCTTTCTATTATGGCTTTTTCTGCCCTATATCGTTCAGAAATATCGATATGCACACCCACCCATTCACATACTAACCCATCTGCATTTAATAAAGGAATTGCCTTAACAGAAAAGTGTCCCCAGTTTCCGTTTTTTAATTTTACCCGGTGTTCATAAATAAAATTCTTACGGTCTCTAACGGCTTCGTTCCAGGCATCAATAGTAGGTTGTGTATCTTCAGGATGAATAGCATCAACCCATCCATATCCCTGATATTCCTGATAACTTTGGCCGGTGAGTAAACTCCACCCAATCTGCTCTCCTTCCATTTCGCCTTTTGCATTGTTGGTCCATACAATGCCTTCCACTGCGGCAACAGCCGCTTGAAACCGTTCCTCGCTTGCTTTTATTTTTTTATTTGAAATTGCCTGTGGCGATACTTCTGTGGCAATAATAGCTACACCCGAAATAGTTTCATCTGCTTCACGATAGGGCTGATAAACAAAATTAAAATATACTTCTTCTATTTTGCCATTACGTACCAATTGTACAAGACTTTCATTAGCAAAATAAGGAATGCCGGTAGTATAAACTTTATTGAGCAAGGCGGGAAAGGGCTGGTCTTTTATCTCGGGTAAAACTTCAAGCAATGGTTTGCCTTCTATC
>JANMLJ010000220.1:0-7571 GCA_031372465.1 Chitinophagaceae bacterium
TTTGAAGCGCAGGTTCCTCTGCAGATACGAAGAAGTGGCAGGGATAATCCAACAACAAAAGTCCGGTACTCTATGAGCCAGTGGTATCCTAAATTATGCGAATATGATTATGAGGGCTGGCATCCAACCCCTTATATTGCCCGTGAATTTTATGGTGTGTGGGGCGATTTTGATGTGAGTATTTCTATTGATAAAAAATATATTCTAGGTGGATCGGGGTATTTGCAAAATCCTAATCAGATTGGATATGGTTATGAAAAGGCTGGCGAAAAAGTAAAAAGGCCTGCCGGAGATAAATTAATCTGGCATTTTATTGCTCCCAATGTGCATGATTTTATGTGGGCTGCAGATCCTGATTATATTCATAAAACCAGGAAATTAAATGACAGTGTTACACTTAATCTTTTATACAAAACAACAAATGCCACCGCTGTTGAATGGGACAAAGTGTTAGATAAAGCTGAGAAAGCATTTCCCTTTATCGAAAAGACATTCGGCGTTTATCCATACAAACAATACTCGTTTATTCACGGGGGTGATGGAGGAATGGAATATCCAATGGCTACTTTACTGATAAATCCAGGTGCCTGGTTACATGAGTGGATGCACAACTGGTATCAGGGTTTATTAGGTACCAATGAGTCATTATATGCGTGGATGGACGAAGGGTTTGCCTCGTATGCCGGAGGCAGGGTAAATGCTTTTCTTGACAATAATACCGGATTTGCTTTTGATGGTTCGTACAAGAGTTATAATTCACTTACCAAAAGTGGAAAAGAAGAACCACTGACTACTCCTGCAGATCATTTTAATACGAATGCGGCTTACACGGCTGCTGCTTATTCAAAAGGAGCTGTATTTATTGAGCAATTAGGATATATTGTTGGAGCCCCTGTTAGGGATAAAATTTTACTGGAGTATTATAAACAATGGCGGTTCAAACATCCAAATGCTTCCGACTTTATCCGGATAGCAGAAAAAGTTAGTGATATAAAATTGGATTGGTATAAAGAATATTGGGTCAATTCAATAAAGACGATAGATTTTGGTATTGATAGTTTATGGGAGGAAGGAGGAATGACAAAAGTGAGATTAAGTAGAATTGGCTTAATGCCAATGCCTATCGATCTGCAAATAGTTTTTAAAGATGGAACAAAGGAATTACATTATGTTCCAATGAACCTGATGTATGGAGAAAAGCCCGTTGAAGAATCGGCTATTCCCCGCAAAGTGTATGAACCATGGAAATGGACACATAGCACTTACACGATTGAAACTACCAGAAAACTAGCCGATTTTGTGGTGGTAGAAATTGATCCGTCATTACGGCTTGCTGATGTTGAACGAAAAAACAATAAGCTGGACTTAAAATGGTGATGAAGAAAATTTCTTTTGTTGATTTATCTTTTGCAGGTGTATTTAATCTGTGCAACAAACCCGGCTATTTAAAAAAGAAATAAAATTCATCTCCCATAATATTTATTAACTGCAGCTACCCGGTTATTTACATGTAATTTTTCGTAGACATGATAAACATGTTTTCTTACTGTTTCAACACTTATGAATAATTGTGCGGCAATTTCTTTATACATTAAACCCCGGGATAGAAATTCAAGAATTTCTTTTTCCCGTACAGAAAGTGTATTAAGACTTACTCTGGCTGAATTATCAACAACCTGGTGTTGAAAAACTGCCACTACTTTCCGCGCAATCTGGCTGCTCATGGGTGCCCCGCCGTCATATAGTTCCCGGATTGCTTCCAGTAAACGGGTGGGGTTAGTTTTTTTTAAAATATAACCACTGGCTCCGGCACTTAGTGCCTCAAATATTTTTTCATTTTCTTCATATACAGTACACATCATAAAGTTGATATCAGGAAACCGGGGTTTTAATATTTTTACACAATCGATACCATTTTTTTTGCTTCCCAGGTTAATATCCATCAACACTACATCTGGTCGCAATAATGGAATTTGATGTAAGGCTTCTTCTGCCGTACCCAATGTAGCTATACAAGTATACCCTTCAGACATGGCGATTATCTCTTCCAGGGCATTTCTTAATTCTTTATTGTCATCAACAATGCAAACTGATATTTCTTTCATACGTTCATTATTACTTAAGTATCCAAAAGCCAGCCTGTCAGTTAGTAGATATTCCGCCAAAATAAAACCATTATTAAATCACTCTTTAGAATGGCTCATTTCATGATTTATTAAAGTTCGTATATAACCAATTATTCAGCAATACCACAAACAGGTTATTTTTCAGCGGGGAACGTATAGCAAATATTTTTCTTTAAAGGCTTCTTCGGGGAAAATGGAGGCAATGTCCATTATCCGCGGCTTGACGCCGCTTTCCTGAATTTCAGTAGTCAGATCACCACCTTTCAGGCTTATAAGACCAGGTGTAGATTCAGTTTGAGTTTTTATTTTTAAAAGGGGCTTGCTCCATCTCCAAAGATCTTTTAATGGCGCTACTGCCCTTGAAACGACAAAGTCAAATTTCCTTGATTTAATATCTTCTATCCGGGTATGCTGAGTAGTTACATTCTGTAAGCCAATACCTTCCACTACAGCATCTACTACTTTTAGTTTTTTGGCAATACTATCTACCAGGTGAAATTTTACAGATGGAAAGAAAATAGCAAGTGGTATACCCGGAAAACCTCCACCGGTACCCAAGTCGATTATTTCCTGGTTATCGGTAAATTCAAAAGTTGCGGCAATACTCAATGAATGCAATACATGTTTTTCATAGAGACTGTCTATATCTTTTCTGGAAATAACATTGATCTTCTCGTTCCATTCTTTATACAAACTTTCGAGCATTGTATATTGCCGGATCTGTTCTTCTGTAAAGTCAGCAAAATAGTTGAGTAGTACTTGCATAGTTAAGGTCTTCATTTCTCCCTCTCCGCCACGGAGAGGGAGGGGTGAGGTTACCAGTTTTTTCTTGGTTTTTTCCAGAGAGCCGGGGCGAAAACGAGATAATAAAAGAACATCCACAGATCAAGAAAAATAAACCAGGGCCACAGATCTTTTTCGCCCATTTTTTTCATTGATTTAAATAGTACAAATGCTTGTACCAGTAAACGAACGCCAAAAACGCATAGCACAAGACGCCAATCATAAAAAATAATACCGGCTGCCAGTATGGGGTAAAAAGTAAACTGAGAAATAAAATACAGTCCCAATAAAATCTTGTGTTTGGGTTTATAATATTTTGCTGTTGTATAATGTCTTGATTTTTGCCGAAGCCAGCCACCCCAGGTGGTTTTAGGGATAGACCGCGTAATGGCATCCGGGTCTATTACTACGGCAGTATTTTTCTTTGTAGCCGTTTTATTGATAAATAAATCATCATCCCCGCTGGGAATATTGTTGATAGAAGAAAATCCTTTGTTTTGGAGAAATAAATTTTTTCGGTAGGATAAATTTCTGCCTACACCCATATAAGGAGTTCCGGCTAATGCATAGGATAAATATTGCAAAGCAGTATGAAATGTTTCAAAACGGATAAGTTTGTTAAGCAACCCTTTTTTTCTGTGATAAGCTCCATACCCGAGAACAATTTCTATATTTTCATCATATCCATTCTGCATTTTTTGTATCCAATGTTCACTGGCAGGTACACAATCCGCATCGGTAAGTAACAATACTTCATGTTTAGCTTCCCTGATTCCAATGGATAATGCGTATTTTTTTCCGGGAATATGAATAGCTTCTTGTTTAAGCTCTACTACATTCAGTGACTTGAATGTTTTTTTCAATTCCTGTAATATATAGGTAGAATCGTCATGAGAATTATCGTTTACTGCCACTACTTCATATGTGCTGGGGTAAGATTGTACCAGTATTCCCGGTAGATTGCGGGCCAGGTTTTCATCTTCATCTCTTGCACAAATGATAACAGAAACTGGGTATTGCTGCGACTTTGTTTTTATTTTTGGCTTGTAAAATGCAATACGGCTGAAAAACCAGGTATAATAGAATAGCTGAATAGCGGTAACGGCAGCAAAAGAATAAAAAATAACTTCTCCCAATTGAATTGGTGGCATAGCGGCAAAAGTAAATGAGAAATAAGGAATTTGGAATGTGAAATAAGAAAAGTGGGTAACTTTCTAACTTCATCTTTTTCATTTCTTATTTCTCATTATCCGTTTACTTTGCAATTGATGGCAGCATTACAGTTTCAATTAGAATACACTGATAGTAATTCGAAGGCAAGAGCCGGAAAGATCACTACGGATCATGGAGAAATTCTGACTCCCATCTTTATGCCCGTAGGAACGGTAGGTAGTGTAAAGGCCGTAACACAGCAACAACTACTGAATGATGTGAATGCACAGATAATTCTGGGTAATACGTATCACTTGTATTTACGCCCTGGATTAGACGTGCTTGAAAACGCAGGTGGGTTGCATAAATTTAATGGTTGGCCAGGGCCAATATTAACGGATAGCGGTGGCTACCAGGTATTTTCATTAGCCGGTACCAGAAAAATAAAAGAAGAAGGGGTAACCTTTCAATCGCATATCGACGGGAGTAAACATTTATTTACTCCGGAGAATGTAATGGATATTCAGCGTACGATCGGAGGTGATATTATTATGGCTTTTGATGAATGTCCGCCTGGCGGCAGTGATTATAATTATGCGCAAAAATCGATGGAGTTAACACATCGATGGTTAGACAGGTGTTTTAATCAATTCGATGCTACACAACCAAAATATGGGTATTCACAAAACCTTTTCCCCATTGTACAAGGTGGTACCTTCAAAGATTTACGAAAGCAATCCTGTGAATACATCACTTCAAAAGAGGCTACAGGAAATGCTATCGGTGGTTTAAGTGTTGGTGAACCCGAACCGGTAATGTACGAGATTTGTGAATGGTGCTGTGACCATTTACCTGCAGATAAACCAAGATACCTGATGGGAGTGGGTACGCCCTGGAATATTCTTGAATGTATCAGCATGGGTGTTGATATGTTTGATTGTGTGATGCCCACCCGTAACGGACGCAATGCCATGTTGTTTACCACCAAAGGTGTTATTAATATTGATAACAAGAAATGGGAGAAAGATTTTTCAGCAATCGATGATGGGATTGATTGTGAAGTGAGTAATTTTTACAGCAAAGCCTATCTACGACACCTGATGAAGGCTAAAGAATTTTTGGGTTATACCATTGCCAGTGTTCACAATCTTGCTTTTTATTTATGGTTAGTTGGAGAAGCAAGAAAGCATATTCAGGAGGGGAATTTTGCTGCCTGGAAGAATGAAATGGTTGATGTTTTCAAAACAAAACTTTAATCATTTTCCACGAAGTCACACGAATGGACACGAAAAATACAGATGAATACAATTTGTTAGCCACAGATTAACACAAATTGACACAGATTGGGAAAGTTGCTGACGCAATTTTTTTTGGCAACGAAGTCACACGAATGGACACGAAAAATACAGATGAATACAATTTGTTAGCCACAGATTAACACAAATTGACATAGATTGGGAAAGTTACTGACGCAATTTTTTTTGGCCACGAAGCTCACTACCAGCCTAAATGAAGGGATGGAAACAAATCCCTTTACTAGAAATAATTCAAAAAATATACACATTTTTTCTTAAAACATGGAGATGAGTTTATTGGGAATTACATACTGCCATTTTTAACAATATCTGCCTTTCACAATCTTACAACTTTTTTTCTTCTACTTTTGCGCAGGCCGCTGTAGCTTAAGCAAAGGCGGCCATTTGGTAATAGCACTTCGTTCTATGAAGAAAATTGACTGGTACATACTGAAGAAATTTCTTGTTACATTTATTTTTTGCCTGTTGATGTTTACCGTTATAACAGTAGCAGTAGACAGCAGTGAAAAAATGGATGATTTTGTAAAAGCGGGTATCGGTTTTTCCAAGGCTATCAATCAATACTATATCGGTTTTGTTCCTTATATATGGAGCCTGATGTTTCCTTTATTTGTTTTTATTGCGGTAATTTTTTTTACCAGCAAAATGGCCACCCAGTCAGAAATTATTGCTCTGTTGGCAAGTGGTACCAGTTACAATCGCTTTTTAAGAGCCTACTTTATAGGTGGTGTATTGCTTTCATTATTACTTTGGGTTGGCAGCCGCTATTGGATACCCAAGGCAAATGCTATCCGTAGTAATTTTCAAAGCACCTATATTGATCGGAATGACCCAACAAAAAATGCCTATTCCGGCGGTTGTCAGAATTGTTTTTATCTGCGAATTGACACGAATACTTTTATTGGAATCCGTGATTTTGACACCAGTAGTAAAACGGCCAGGGGATTTTTTATGGAACGCATTAAAGATAATAAAATAATTTATAACCTTCGGGCAGAGACGATGAAATGGGATACAGCAACTAAAAAGTGGCTGTTATCGAATGCAGCAGAAAGAAATGTCGACAGTATGGGAGAGCGGATCACACATCATGCTACGTTTAACCTTCCCATCAAACTTGATCCAAACGATCTTCGTAAAGACTATTACCTGAAAGATAAACTGACCACTCCCGAACTGATTGCTTTTATTAAACAGGAAGAGGGGAGAGGCTCTGAAGGATTAAATACACTACGGGTTGAAAAATACCGAAGAACAGCAACACCGGCAGCGGTGCTACTATTAACGTTGATCGGTGCCGTTATTGCCAGCCGCCGAAGCCGTGGCGGAAGTGGAATACATATCGCCATGGGAATAACTATAGCTGCCCTGTTTATTTTATCCGATAGGTTTTCTACCGTATTTGCCACAAAAGGAAATTTTCCACCACTGCTTGCTGCCTGGTTACCCAATATTGTATTTACGATAGTGGCTATTTGGCTTTATCGTAAAACACCCAAATAATTTTGACGGAACCGCTAATAGGTGCAGGCGAATGGAGGTAGAGGCCTTTTGCATTTCTTACTTAAAATACTTCAACGTGTTTAGGGTTTATGGCTTTATTATGGGGTTTAATTAAAATTTTCATACTTATTTAGTATTGCGGCAGAGGCCTTTGTCGTAATTTTGACCGTTCAAACAATCTCTTCAAAATATTTGCAAAATCAGGCCACATGGGAATTATAAAAGACCGTTTTAAAGCTAAAGCTGATAAAGTTTCTATAGAAATTAAAGACCTATTGAAAGAGCATGGAAACAAAGTAATAGGTGAAGTGCAGTTATCTCAAATCTACCAGGGAATGAGAGGTATTACAGGCCTTGTTACAGAAACCTCTTTGCTGGATGCACAGGAAGGAATCAGGTTCCGGGGTTATACAATACCGGAATTAAGAGAAAAATTAGCAAAGGCGCCTGATGGTTCAGAGCCACTACCCGAAGGATTGTTTTATTTAATGCTTGTAGGAGAGTTGCCTTCAGAAGATGCTGTTCATCATATCAGTTCTGTCTGGCAAAGACGTAGTCACGTTCCCCATCATGTATTTGCAACGATTGAAGCATTGCCGTTAAATACCCACCCGATGACACAGTTTGTAGTAGCGGTGATGGCTTTGCAAACGGAAAGTCAGTTTTCCAAGAAATATGCAGCAGGCATGAA